>NZ_VPAS01000014.1:0-75006 GCF_013419125.1 Acinetobacter sp. YH12102
CACGCCATGGGCAGCCTGTTCTTATTCTATAAAGTATTGCTTCGACAAAATTTCTCAAATTAGATTTGAAATAGATATCAAAATTTCGGAAAATAGAAAGTAACTTAGACCAGTGTTGATCATTCAGTGATCCTAGACAAAATAATGGACAGCACATCCCTCTAAAGATAACGTAACTTTAATCTTTGGAGATTCAAGAAATGGCTAAACGTTTTAGTCCCGAATTTAAACAGCAAGCGATTGATTATGCACTTTCAAACTCACACGAGTCTGTAGCTGCAATCGCCCAGAAATTAGGTGTGGGTTATTCAACATTAGATAAATGGATTCGTGAAACCAATCCGGCAGGTTCAAGCAAACGTCAACTTTCACCAGAACAACAGCGGATCGTGGAATTAGAGAAAGAAGTCAAACAGCTCAAGGAAGCCAATGACATCTTAAAAAAAGCGCATGTGTACTTTCTAACAGATCATGCCAAGAAAAGTACACGGTAATTCAAGATCTAGATATGAATGAAGTCACCGTATCTTCTGCCTGTAAATACCTAGGTGTCAGCACTTCAGGCTATTATGCCTGGCGAAAACATCAAGCCAATACGGCACAGAAATATAATGACTTAAAAGCCGTATATTGGCAGCATCATGCACGATTGGGTGCACCTTCATTAGTACATGACATGCATGATTTAGGTTACAACATGAGCGAACGTACTATTGGAAGGATCCTAAAAAAGCTTGGTTTACGTAGCAGGATTGCACGTAAATACAAGCATACGACTGATTCAACCCATCGTTTGCCTACAGCACCCAACTTGTTGGATCGCCAATTTACAGCTACTCAGCCTAATAAAGTCTGGACAACAGACATTACCTATATCCGCACTAAAGAAGGTTGGTTGTATTTATGTGTGATGCTAGATTTATTTAGCCGTCGTATCGTGGGGTGGCAAACCAGCCATCGAATAGACCGCCAGTTGGTGTGTGATACGTTTAACTATGCAATGGCTCGTCAGGGTTATCCAACTGGTGTTATGGTTCATTCGGACCAAGGCTCACAGTACTGTAGTCGTGATTTTAGAGCGCTGTTACTGAAAAATGATTGTACTCAGAGTATGTCTAGACGTGGAAACTGTTGGGATAATGCAGTGACTGAAAGCTTCTTTCATACATTAAAAGGTCATGTGGTACATGGCAGTGTGTTTTCGACTCGAAAAGAAGCGAATGCTGTCTTGTTTGACTATATTGAAATTTATTACAATCGAGTCAGAAGACATTCTGCAAACGGCTGGTTAAGTCCAGAAGCCTTTGAACAGAAATATATTAAAAGTTTAGAGGGGCTGGTTGTCCACGATACTGTCTAGGATCACAGCATTGTACGAGGCATAGCGAGAAGTAAATTTGGTTTGGCGATTAAATTTTACTTTCTCGCTATTTTTTTGAACAGAAAATGTCAACAGACCCTAATAAAATTTCAGATAACTTTAAAGATAATTATTTCAATTCAGCACTACTTTCGGCTAGATATTTAAAAAAATCATTTACTAAAAATGACGAACCATCTGATAAATTTAAAAATATTATTCATGAAATACTATATAAGACCAATAGAGTTAATCGCGATTCAAAACTTATCGAAGTTATTGGTAGATTATGCATTCCTACTAGACTAAGAGCACATATAGATTCTATTATCACATATAATTTTGATGACTTAATCGAGCAAAAACTAAACTTACATCATCATGTAATTCCAAATGAATTAGAAACTTATAGTATAAAAGAGCTACCCATTTACCATGTACACGGATTTATCCCTGAGAATCCTAATAGCTATGATGATTATGTTGGAAATGAAATAGTATTCTCTGAAGATGGATATCATAAGATGTATTCAGATTCATATCACTGGTCGAACTTAGTTCAATTAACCCATCTTAGAGAAAAAAGTTGCTTAATGATTGGGCTATCAATGGATGATCCTAATTTAAGACGTCTTCTAGACATCGTTTCTAATCCATCTGTAGAAAGTAAACATTACGCTATACTTCAAAGAGTTAAAGAAATTTCTTTAATCAATGATACATCAACTAATGAAGAGATCAATTTAGCTAGAAATTTTTTACTAAGTCATCATCAACTACAAGAGGCAATATTCAAAGATTTAGGTGTAAATATTATTTGGTACGAAGAATACTCAGAAATCCCTGAAATCTTAGAAATGTTATTACATTAAATTTACTACCCTCACCCCAGCCCTCTCCCACAGGGAGAGGGAGCGCCATTTGATTTAGTGTCTGCATGGATTTCACAATGGAATTCCCTCTCCTCTCAGGAGAGGGTTAGGGAGAGGTGCTTTTATCCAATTAAAAAACCCTCTTCCCCCGCCTTCTCCCACAGGGAGAAGGAGCTTTCATCCTTTATTCACTTGCAATTCAATGCACACTTGCCATAAGTGTTCTAAAACCACATCCGTCCGCCCCAACACATCATGATTCCAATACCTTACAACGGTTAAACCCAATGCCTCTAAAAACTTGGTTCGTTCATCATCATATTCCACAGCATCATCCGCTCCATGCTGACTACCATCCAACTCAATCACTAAACCAATTTCATGACAGTAAAAATCTACAATATACGGCACAATCACGTGCTGACGACGGAACTTCAGATTCATAAAACGCTTGGCACGGAGTATTTGCCACATCATATTTTCAGCATCGGTGGCGGTGTGGCGCATGGTTTTGGAGAATTGTAATAGTTGGGGATCGAGCTTTTTATTCATAGGCTTATGTTTTTATTATTTTCTTTAGATTAGCAAATTTTATAACCTCTCCCTAGCCCTCTCCTAAAAGGAGAGGGAACGTTCATTATTAAATTAATTGATGGCATCTAATCAGTTACGACTCCCTCTGGGAGAGGATTAGGGAGAGGTGAATCTTAAAATAGCCCTCACCCTTGCGCACTCAGAATATATTCTGAGGATGCTCATCTCCCAAAGGGAAAAATCTTAAAGTATCCCATGCCTTAAAAACATCTCTAATCCACTCACTTTCTTGATATATTTTAACCGTTCCTTTTCTACTTTAATCTGCTGCTTTATGGCCAAAGTATCTTCATCAATCTGCTTATACAGGTCAGCAATTTGAACTTTCCCTTTCGCCTTTTTTACTGCAATTCTGGTTTTCGATGACCAAACTAACCTATTGATCAATGTATCAATTTGACCTTGTAATGTCTGACTTTGCGCATCTAACGCCAGTTGATAAAGCTTCATTTGCTCTGCAGTTAAACTCTTTTGCGAAGGATCTCGGTCTTGTTCAATCTGAAGCTGCATTTTCAATAAAGCAAATAAATCCTGCTTTTCATAAGCCTGATTGGCATGCTGCAACAACTCTGTCTTTTTTATTTTCTTGACATCATTCGCTTCACGGTCAGGATGAATGGCCGCAGCAATTTTTAAATACACGGTTTTCAATGACTGCTCTGCCAGCATTGCAGCCTGCGCTTGTTTTTCCTGCTGACGTTTTAATCTGGCTTGCTCACGTACGTGTTGAAAATGTTTACTATCCCATTCTTCAAATATATCTGTGTCGGCCTGATCGAAACCATTTTGATCTTCGGAAAACTCTTCTGGTGCATTGGTCTTTTTCTGATTTTTTCTGAGTTGGACATGTTCATTGAGCTGCTGATAGTAACTATCAATTTCATTGACCTTATGCGCTTCCTGCACCGACATTGCCTGTGAATCTTTTAAGTAAGCCGCCAGGGATTGAATTTTTTCATCCAGTACGACGATCTCGGCCTTGGAAAATTCTGCCTCATGCAGATGCTGCCACAATTGTTCAAGCTGCTCGAACAAAACACCATGCAATTCATGATAGACCGGTATGAAATTTTGCTGTGTATATTGTCGAATCTCTTCTTCAGCCTGCTGCCACTGTGCCAGCTCAAGCTTCTGCTGTTCAATTCTATCAATCAGGCGATCCAGCTTTTTCTGCTGTGTCGAAAGCGCTGTGAATGGCTGAATCATGGTTTTTAAATTGAAAGACATGATATTCAAAATAAGCAGGACAGATTATTAAGTTTAACGGTTTTATGAGACAGGTGTATGCCAGTTATCGACACAAATATACACCTTATGCAAATAAATTTTGTTTAATATCAAACAATATAACAATAACTTAATTTGTGACTGTGCTGAAAGGAGATTCAGATGGCAACTCAGGCAGATTTAATCTTTAATCAGGAACTCGCTGCATGGGTACAAGCGCTAGGATCTGTGTTTGCAATTTTTGTCGCCATTAGTGTGCCCTTATATTTAAATCATTTGGCACAAAATCGTGATAATGCCTTACAAGACATGCAAAAACAAAAATTCTTTGTCACGATGCTGCCGACACTTTATCGTATTCGCCGTTATAGTGCTGACTTCATTAAACAAATGCAGTTACATCAGCAAAGTACTCAAAATATCTTACATACGCTAGAAACTGAATATCTGGAATTAATTCCGGTCTTTTCTAAAGAACTGCATATATTTGTACATAGTCAAATTTATGACCCAAACCTGAATCAATTGGCATTTGAACTGTTTCATTCCGAGGAAATTCTGCAACAACATTTATTACAGCCTAAAAACCAGAAACAGCTCAAGCATCAAGCTTTACTGACCCAACATAGCCAGTATATTCATGATGCGAGCCATCAGTTAATTAAACAGATTGAAAAGAGCCATCACCTACAACCTTAAATTGCCTTTTCAGGCCATCAATGTGTAGGCGAATGGCGCAAACAAAATGATTATTCCACAATGACACGACCATTTAATGGCTGTACCGGACGGTTATTCGGATGCCCCATTAATTTGGAAAATTCAGCGATCTGTTTGGCTGAAGCCTGCTGGATCTCTTTTAGAATCAGCCAGCGCACACCTTCTGAGCAAGGTGGCGTGGTCAAAGAACCACTAAAGCGATAATAATCCAGATTTTTAGGCAGCAACTGATTGACAGGCTGTGGTGTTTTTAACACGACTTTTTCCCCCCGCTTTTTCGGCAAACGCTTCCACATCTGTTTTAGCATCTGGCTGTCCTGCCCCTGCTCAAACATCATGCCAACCACTGCCAGCTCACCATCAGCATTGGCATGGACAAAATGAATCTCTAAAGGATAACTTTTACCTTGAATCAGGTTCTCACTCGGACTATGCAAATGGAACTGTTTCAGTTCAAAACGCTCCCCATCCAGCTCCAGCTCACCACCTTCGGCAAAGTCCACCTGAATGGTATGACCTTTATTTTCAATGGCGTGAATCATGGTGTTATAACTAAATTTCAGCGGTTCCAGTTGTGCTTTTACCGTCCGCTCAATATTAATTGGCGACTGATTCGCACCATCACAGGCAGTATATTTCTGGCTTAAATTCGACCATTGTTCAGGCTGCATATAGCCCCAATTGGCATCTGCATAGCCTGCCGTACTCAAACCAAGCACTGTTAAAAATGTGAATATTTTTTTCACAATATTGTCCCTCTTAGAACCGTAATCAATAATTTTTCATTTAGAAAACAAATTTTTAGGCTTATGACTGCCTCATTTTTCAGAGCACAAACTACAGATTTTTACTTAATTTTGGTGAATCAATTACAAATTTCCAAACACTTAAGTCTATGAAAAGATAGAGTATTTATAAATTATTATTTAAATTTCAATAAGATAATCATTTTAGTGTGTTAAATCAACTTAGAATAAAGTGTGAGCTGAATCACAATTAAAGTGGTGAATATTTATGCAATATCTACATGAAACTTCTAGTTAGCTCATAAATAAATCTGATTATAAATTCGCTCTATTTTTCAATAATATATTTTATATTCAAAAGCTTACATAAAAACAGCAGTAAATAAACCTGCCACATTGCTAGACTCAGCTCAACACGTTATATAGGAACAGCTTAATGGATTGGGTCTCGATCTTTATTCATGATACGACTTGGAGCTTTGCATCAGAGATTTTGCTGCGTTGTATAGTCATGTATATCATGATTATCCTGTTTTTACGGCTGACCGGAAAACGTGGTGTACGACAGCTTTCCATCTTTGAAGTCGCGATCATTCTCGCCCTGGGCTCAATTGCCGGTGACCCGATGTTTACCGAAGATGTTCCCCTGATTCAGGCAGTTCTGGTGATGTCGGTGATTATCCTGATGTATCGCCTGACCACTTGGCTGATGATGAAATACCAATGGTTTGAAGACCTACTGGAAGGTAAACCGATTTATATTGTGGAAGATGGCCTGCTGGTCATTGAAGAAATTAAAAAAGGCAAAATGTCACATGATGAATTCTTTGCCGAAATGCGCCAGCAAGGCGTAGAACATCTGGGTCAGGTGCGTACCGGTTTACTGGAAACAGACGGTAAGTTCAGTATCCTGTTTTTCAAATCGGATGAGGTTCAGCCTGGGCTGCCACTATTTCCTAAAACCTGTTCGATCGTGGAGCAGGTGAAAGCAGACCGTTTATATGCCTGTATTTATTGCGGTCAGGTTCAAAACCTCTCCACAGCTGCACAACAATGTCCTCGCTGCAAATCAGCACAGTGGGCTGAAGCGATTAATTGTTTACGCATCACTTGAATTAAAGCTGATTCAGCCGTTGTAAATGCGTGAAAATTTCAGGTAGCTGCTGGATTTTATATTGGATTTCTTCGGCATCAGGATGAAAGCCCTGCATCCACAAGGCATGCATTCCGGCATTTTTTGCCCCTTGTATATCATTGATTGGATGATCGCCAATATATAAACAATGTTCAGGCAAGACGCCTAAACGTTGTGCAGTAATCTGGAAAATTTCTGGCTGTGGTTTGTTAAAACCCACTAAACCCGAACTGATGATTTCCTCGAAATAATCGGCAATGCCTAAACCTCGAATGGTATTTAAACGGGTGTCATGTCCACCATTCGAAACAATTGCCAATTGATAGCCTTGAGATTTTAATTGCTCTAGCACCTGCTTGACATCCGGTATTTCTACAGCGCAGCGACCAAACTGGCTAAACCAGAACTGTGCCAGCTCATCTATGCTGGGTGGATTTAACCAGGATAGCTCTCCTGTAATAATGCATAAGCTGCCGATGCACCAATACTGCCATGCGTTAGCAATTCCTTTTTAGGATAACCGCCATTATCGATGCGTCTTACAATCTCGATAATTTTTTCTGGTTCGACCTGTGCAAATGCAGACGCATAATATTCTGCCAGATAGCAGCTATAAGCTTGGGCCGTTAGATCACGATGGGTCAAGGTGTTGTCGAGGTCAAATAATACAGCTTGAATAGGCATAATTTTCAAAACGAAATGCTGAAACTTTCATTCATGGTAACAGCCCGAAACTTATTAGATCAGACATAAAATTGCTAAGTTTTGTTGTTTTAAGCATAAAAAAAGCGATGCCGAAGCACCGCTTTTAGCTTGTTATAAAATTAGAACTTGTATTCTAGACCTGTGCCAAGTACAGGCTGTTTAGTCTCTAATGAACCTTGTTCAAGCGTTAGATAACCAGCATAACCATATGCTTTGACTTGTTTAGAGAAAGCATAGTCTGCACCAACAAGAATTTGTTGAGCTTCAAAATCTGCTTTAGCAGTAGTGAATTCAGTGGTACTTTGACTATATTGACCTTTTACTGTCCAAGCTTTTGCATTTGGAAGGTTGTATTCCGCACCAATTAACCAAGCGTGTTGATCATCAATCAATGCAGCAGCAGCGTCATTACCTGCAACGGCTTCAACTTCGGAAGTTTGATAAAGTGCTTTAAGTGCTAAACTATTATCGAGGTTGATACGGCCGATTGCACGAATTGTATTTGCTGCTGCAAATGCACTGCCTGCCGCTCCTCCTGTAACTTCTGGAGCAGAAGCATTTACAAAGCCACGACCTGCGAAGTTCGATGGAATTGCTTTATCGTAACCAATACCTAAAACAACAGGTTTACTGTCATACACTACAGATGCTGACCATGCATCACCTAAACCACGACCTGCAACTTTAGCACCACCTTTAGAAGAGCTAATGCCACCAGCTTCACCTGTTGCTAATAGTGCAGTTGCTTTTAGTTTACCTTCACCGACTGCAAAGGCAGGCGCTTCATAGACTACAACATTATCAATACGGTTTTCGCCAGTAAAAATACCTGCAACATCTGCTTTATTGGCTACATAGTTATTGAAAGTATCAACTACTGAAGAAAGCTGTTTTACTGGCGTATCAATTTTACCCAGCTTTACTGTACCTAATTTTTCATCTTTTAGACCAACTAAAAGATTACGCGGTACAAAGGTATCAGTACTACCACCATTATCTACATAGAAGGTAAATTCAGCTTGATACAGTGCACTTAAACGGTCAGTTAGTTTTTCATCGCCTTTAAGACCAATAAATGAGTTGTTGCTGTTCAGTTCGACAACATCCCGATCAGACGCAGGTGACGCATTATCTTCAGGTAAGTAATCTACTGTCGCATCAATCTCACCATAGAAGGTTGGTGCTGCAAAAGTAGTCCCCGCCAAAAGGCTGAATGCGATTGCTGTTGCTAACTTAGTTTTCATCAAAAAGAATCCTTTAATTTATTTTGTAACAAATCATACACACGGTGCTTATATTACAAAATTATTAAAATTATATTTATATATTCCTTTTAGTACTTTAGGCTAATATTTAACCAAACGATTGATTATTTAGAAATTTTACACTTTTTCCTCAGCTTTCATCCATCGGAATATTGGCATCAGGCAGAAAAAGGCAATGATTAGGATACAATTTAAATAGGTTTGATAGCCCAATCTATCTCCTAAAATTCCACTGAGGCTATAAAGTCCACCACTGATCGTCGCCATAATTGAGACTTGAAAAGTAAAATCAGTCCCGGCCAGGTGCTTACGGCTGTATTGCATAATGAGCGTCAGCATCACCACCAACAACATGGCTGAAACCAGATCTTCTGCTGCATTAATAGTATAAATCAGCCAGTTTTCGACTTTAAGCTGGGCTTCATATTGTGCTGCCAGCCAGGCATAGGCCATTAAGCTCAGTATTTTGAGAATCGAAAAAGACATCAAACAAGAGCGACGCGAAAAAAACTTCAGGCAATAACCTGCCAAACCGGCCCCGATCAAGGCGGCACCTGCACCCAGCATGGTCACATATACGCCGATCTGGCTGAAACTCAGACCGAGATCGACCATTAAAGGCTTCAGCAAAGGGCCAGACAGCCCATCTGCAACTTTAAATGTCAGCAAGACCAGCAGCCAGCAACGCAAGCCTGGATGTGTATAAAAATACTGAAAATAGGCTTTGATTTTTATTTTACTGGAAGCGGTAATTTGCTCAGATGCGATCGAGCGATGCTGTGGCTCTTTAAATTTTAAAACAGGCAGTGTGTTTATAAAAACCAGTGCAGCCAAAAGCAAAAAAGTGCTTTGCCACTGCAACAGATCTAAAAACAGTAAAATCGCACCACCACCGACAATGAAACCCAAACGTGATCCAATCACCTGAAAAGTATTGCCCCAGTGCTGCTGTTCATTTTTCAGAATATTGACTGCCAGTGCGTCGGTGGCAATATCCTGTGTCGCCCCCACCCCATTCATAAATAATAACGCAATAAAAAAGGCCAATAGATAAACCGGCTGATCTAAAGCCTGAATGGGCAAAAAGGACAAGGCGATCAGCACTGCCACCGAGAGCAATTGCAGCGGAATAATCCAGCTTCGATAATGCCCTGTAGCTTTAGAGCCATAACGATCGACCAATGGCGCCCAAAACACCTTGATTGACCAAGGCAGCATGAGCAGGCCAAAACTACCGATCTGTGCCAGCGACACTCCTTCTGCCCGTAAGATCACCGGCAAAGCATGGGTCATAAATCCGACTGGCAATCCTTGCGCCCAATACAGGGAAAACAACACAATGTAAGTATTCCGCATATTCGGCATGCTGGGTCCTTAATAGGCAAAAGAAGCAGAAATCATTCAACAAGCTGGACATTTTGCCAATGAAAAAACCAAAGTAAAAGCCTAATATCATTAAAAATAAAGAAAAATATGTGTCAGGAAGAGAATTTAAGCATGACCAAAAAGCACTTTCCAGAATTACCTCCCTTGGTGCCCAGTCGAGGCAATCGACTCAGCCGTTATTTTTTTAAACGGATCTTTTTAGTGCAGGGCTGGCAGCTTGAAGGTGAGTTTCCCAATTTACCAAAAGCCGTTGCGATTATTTCTCCACATACGTCCAATATTGATGCCTGGTATGGTTTTATTGCACTCTTAGCTATCGGGTTAAAGGTCACTATTTTTGGTAAAAACAGCCTGTTCCATACCCCATTAAAGCCCTTACTTGAATGGATTGGGGTGATTCCGGTGGTTCGGGATAGTCCACAAGGTCATACCCAGCAGATCGTGGAAATCATCAAGCGAAAACCCCAGATTTGGGTCGGCATGGCACCCGAAGGTTCACGTAAAGCGCCAGAAAAAATCCGCAGTGGTTTTTATCATATTGCCGATCAAGCCGGCCTGCCTATTGTCATGCTGGCTTTTGATTATGATATTAAAACCATTCATATTCTGGGTGTCTATCAGCCGACGGGCGATTATGAACATGATCTGGTGCAGATTTATGCACATTATCAAGGCAAGATTTCGGCAAAAAATCCAGACTGGATTGCCAGGCCTTTACAAAAGCTGTTGAAAAAAGACTAGGCAAAATCCTGTTTTTTTGCTCTGATAGCCTATATTTTGATGATTTAGTGATCATTTCCTACAATGAAATTAGTGTCTTATGCTCTGATTGGCTGTCTTGGCCTCAGTCTGGCTGCATGTGATAAAGCCAGTAAAACCACACCGACTCCTACACCACTTCAGGCCCGCGAACCCGTGATTGCAATTGCACTTGGCGGCGGCGGTGCGAAAGGCTTCGCCCATATTGGCGTGATTAAGGTACTGGAGTCACACGGCATTAAACCGAAAATTGTCACAGGCACAAGTGCCGGCAGTTTTGTCGGCAGTCTATATGCCAGCGGCAAATCACCGTATCAGTTGCAGCAAATTGCCTTGAATTTTAAGGAATCGGACATCCGTGATTTAACCTTGAATCGGCAAGGGATTATTGCCGGACAAAAGTTACAGGATTTCGTCAACAAAAATGTGGCGAATAAACCGATTGAGCAGTTCCCGATACGGTTTGCTGCGGTGGCGACCCGCCTGGATACGGGACGCAAGGCAGACTTTATTAAAGGCAATGCCGGACAGGCGGTGCGCGCCTCTTGCAGTATTCCCAATGTATTTGTCCCGGCCACCATTGGCGGTCTGAAATATGTCGATGGTGGACTGGTCAGCCCGATTCCAGTCAAAACTGCCAAGGATATGGGTGCCGATCTGGTCATTGCTGTCGATATTTCTGCTCGTCCGGATGCTAGTAAAGCCCTGAATATGTGGGGTGTGCTGGATCAAACCCTGAATATTATGGGACAGCAAAGTATTCATGAAGAACTCAGTCAGGCCAATGTGGTAATCCAGCCTAAAGTTGGCCATATTGGCACCCTGGATTTAAAGGCCAGCAATCAAACCATTCTGGAGGGTGAAAAAGCAGCACAGTTAAAAATCCGGGCCATCCAGAAAATGATTACTGATTTCAAACAGTCCCCTGCTGCATTTAAAGCACCACGTGCTGCGAAATTCTAAGGTACGAATTTTTTATATTCATCTGAACCGGCATCTGTTACATTGGGCTTAATCACATAATGATGATTAATTAAACACTTAGCGATATAGGTCACGATATGGAATTTGTTATTGAACCCTGGCACTGGTTTGTATTAGGCGTTTTGCTGATTCTTTCGGAATTGCTTCTACCCGCTTTTGCTGCCCTGTGGTTTGGTATCGGCGCCATTTTAGTGGGCATTTTATACTGGATGTTCCCGATGATGGGACTGACCACCCAGATCCTGACCTGGATTGCTCTATCCATCCTCTGTACGCTGGCATGGTTTAAATTTATCAAGCCACTTTCGATTGATAAAACCAAAGCTGGTCTGTCTCGTGAAGCGACGATTGGCCAGATTGGTATGGTCATTCAAACCAATCTGGAAAATGAACAAATCAGAGTACGTTTCCCGATGCCGGTTTTAGGCTCAGATGAATGGGAATGTCGTACTCTGGATCAGGTTCAGGTCGGTGACCGTGTTCGCGTCGTGGATATTCTGGGGAATGATCTGGTGGTTCAACCCCACAGCACACATTATCAAAATGAAAAAGGTGAATAAGATATGTCTGGTGGAACTATAATTGTTATCGCATTTTTGGCCTTTGTGGCGATTACGATTTTTAAAGGGGTACGTATTGTCCCGCAAGGTTATAAATGGATCGCACAACGCTTGGGCAAATACCATACGACGCTGAATCCGGGTCTGAATTTTGTCATTCCGTATATTGATGAAGTGGCTTATAAAGTCACCACCAAAGATATTGTGCTGGATATTCCTTCACAGGAAGTGATTACCCGCGATAATGCCGTGTTACTCATGAATGCGGTGGCCTATATCAACCTGACCACACCTGAAAAAGCGGTCTACGGCATTGAAAACTATTCTTGGGCAATTCAAAACCTGGTACAAACCTCATTACGTTCGATTGTCGGTGAAATGGATCTGGATGATGCACTATCATCACGTGATCATATTAAAGCACGTTTAAAATCCAGTATTTCCGATGATATCTCGGACTGGGGTATTACCCTGAAAACAGTTGAAATTCAGGACATTAAACCGTCAGTCACCATGCAAACCGCGATGGAAGAACAGGCCGCTGCTGAACGTCAACGTCGTGCGACCGTGACCAAAGCTGATGGTGAAAAACAGGCTGCCATTCTGGAAGCGGATGGTCGTCTGGAAGCATCGCGCCGTGATGCAGAAGCACAGGTGGTTCTGGCTGAATCTTCACAACGTGCGATTGATATGGTGACTTCGGCAATTGGTAGTAATGAGATTCCGGTTGCCTATTTACTCGGTGAGCAATATATCAAGGCCATGCAAGATATGGCCAAATCACCGAATGCCAAAACGGTGGTCTTGCCTGCAGACGTGCTGAACACGATTCGAGGCGTGATGGGTCGTCCGCCTCAGTAAAAATTTTCATTTTCAAATCCATAGGCAGCGTATTCGCTGCCTATTTTTCGTTTAAACACGAAAATCTCAGCAAAGATTTGGAATTTATGCTTAAATTTCGCGTTATTTTTTGAAATCCTTTGGGCTTTGATGCCAGATCTGTGTTTCGCCACAGCATTTATCATCAACATAAGTCCTTATTCGATTACTGTCCAACTCGAAAATGGATACCGTATGAGCTCCCTAAATCCAACGTTAATTACCTTTCTTTTTTATATTGTCGCCATGGTGGTGATCGGCCTGATGGCTTATCGTGCGACCACAAACTTTTCCGATTACATTTTAGGGGGCCGTCGTTTAGGTAGTTTTGTTACTGCACTTTCCGCTGGAGCTTCCGATATGAGTGGCTGGCTGCTGATGGGCCTGCCCGGTGCAATTTATCTTTCTGGTTTGTCGGAAATGTGGATTGCCATTGGCCTGATTATTGGTGCCTGGTTAAACTGGTTGCTGGTGGCTGGCCGTTTACGGGTACATACGGAAGTTCAGCACAATGCCCTGACCCTTCCAGATTATTTTTCCAATCGTTTTAACGACCAGAAGAAAATTTTACGTATTGTATCGGCTTTTGTGATTCTGATTTTCTTTGCGATTTACTGTGCCTCAGGCATGGTAGCAGGTGCGCGCCTGTTCGAAAGCATGTTTGAAATGTCCTACACGACGGCGCTCTGGATCAGTGCCATTGCCACCATCAGTTATGTATTTATTGGCGGTTTTCTGGCAGTTAGCTGGACCGATACCATTCAGGCCGGCCTGATGATCTTTGCGCTGTTGCTCACGCCAATTGTGACCCTATTGACCTTCTCTGATATGTCTCAGGTCACTCTGGCGCTTGAAACGGCACGTCCACAGGCCATGAATCTGGTCGGTGACTTAAGTACGGTGGCTATCCTGTCGCTACTGGCATGGGGCTTGGGTTATTTTGGTCAGCCACATATTCTGGTGCGCTTTATGGCGGCAGATTCAGTCAAGTCAATTCCAAATGCACGCCGTATTGGTATGACCTGGATGATCCTGTGCTTAGCTGGTGCCGTGGCTGCCGGTTTCTTTGGTATTGCTTATTTCCAGCAACATCCGGAACTGGCCAGTATGGTGAATGCCAATCCTGAAACTGTATTTATGGAATTGACCAAAATTCTGTTCAACCCATGGATTGCCGGTATTGTCCTGGCTGCGATTTTGGCTGCGGTAATGAGTACTTTAAGCTGTCAGCTTCTAGTCTGCTCAAGTACGCTGACAGAGGATTTTTATAAATCCTTCCTGCGCAAAAATGCATCTCAAAAAGAACTGGTTTGGGTTGGCCGTTTTATGGTGCTGCTGATTGCCCTGCTGGCAATCTGGATGGCGGGTAATCCTGAATCGAAAGTGCTGGGTCTGGTCGCTTATGCCTGGGCCGGTTTTGGTGCTGCATTTGGCCCGCTGATCATTCTGTCCCTGTTCTGGAAACGCATGACTTTGAATGGTGCCTTGGCAGGTATGATTATGGGTGCAGTGATGGTGATTTTATGGAAAAACCTGTTCGCAGCAACAGGTGTCTATGAAATTATCCCGGGCTTTATCTGCTCATTCATTGCCATCATTGTAGTGAGCTTGATGGGTAAAGTACCTACGGCTGAAATTACCGATCGTTTTGAACAGGCTGAACGTCTGTATAACGAAACCAAATAAAATTAACGATCAAAAAAAGCGGACTTTAAAGTCCGCTTTTTTAATACCTGAACAATCACTCAAAATAAAAACAATGAACAGATTCAAGCATTTTAATTTTTACGCTGAAGTAAAAACTGGGTGATAGAGATCAGCTCTGCCGCCTGATCATCAAAATGAGCAAGTGCGGCTAAGGCCTGATCATGCAATTGCTGTGCATAGGCTTTGGCCTGTTCCAGCCCCATCAAGGCAGGATATGTCGATTTTTCTACCTGCTCATCCTTGCCAGCTGTTTTACCCAACACTTCGGTATCAGAAATAATATCCAGAATATCGTCCTGCACCTGGAAGGCCAGACCAATCGCCTGTCCAAACTCACGCAGCTTTGGAATCGCCAGATCTGTACCTTCAAAGATTGTGACCGCCGCCATCATGATCGCAGCACTCATCAAGGCACCGGTTTTATTACGATGAATGGTTTCTAATACGTCCTGATCAATTTTTTTGCCTTCGGACTGCAAATCCAACACCTGACCATTGACCATTTTCGAAGAGGCTGTGGCCAGAATCTGCATTTGTTTTAGCACAATCGAAGCATCTACCGCAGGACCTTGATCAAACAGACGACTGCCTAAAATTTCAAAGGCCATCGACTGTAGAATATCACCTGCCAAAAGCGCGGTATCTTCACCATAAGCCACATGACAGGTCGGCTGACCACGGCGCAGCAAATCATTGTCCATACACGGCAGATCATCATGTGCCAGTGAATAACAATGGATAAATTCAATCGCAACCGCCGCACGGCGTACCGCCGCGGTATTCTGATTCGGTTTTAGTGCTGCTGTGGCATAGCATAATGCTGGACGAACACGCTTCCCTCCCAGCATCACGGCATGATGCACCGCCGACTTTAAAGGTTCAGGAATGGCAAAGGCATCTAGGGCTGTCAGTAAATCTTGTTGAATACGATGTTGTGCTTGAGTCAATGCATGGATTGATACGTCAGTAATAGATGACACATTTGCCTCGAATACATAGTCCGGAAGGATGAAAATAACAAGTTTGAGCCACTTGTCCTGATAAGCACTATTGTACCTACAATCGCCTTGAATTTTCAGCTTTATCTGTGGATTGATTTAAAGCAGCAATAGATATCAAAATATGTTCCTCCACTAAAAAACCACTGCCGCGACAGCGCTACTGTCCCAGAGTTGAAGTGCTTGGATTTATCAAGTGCCTGTGGCAGAGATGCCACACATTGCCCATCACCACAGGACGTTGTGTATGGGCAATAAGAGACCTTTGCCTACCTTGGGTCTTTCCAAAGTAGGATTTCACCTGCACAAATCCATTTAAACTTTTAAAGGAAAGATGAGGCTGGACAATATCTACCTCTAAATATAAACAAGTTTAGATATTTAAACGTATTCTCTGATAGCTTTTATTACTTCCTACCATGCCAACGATAGCTGAGTCAAAATTTTGGCCAGTAATGGTCACAACAGTAATTTTCTCAGGCTAAATAATGGGTCGGCAAATCAAACTAGAGCAAAACATCTTCAGGAACGCGTACCCAACCTTCCATCAACACACGTGCACTGCGACTCATGATGGCTTTCTTCACTTTCCACTCTCCATTTTCCTGGCTTGCTTGTGCACCGACTCTTAAAGTCCCCGAAGGATGGCCAAAACGCACGGCTTCACGCTCTACACCGCCTGCCACCCGATTCACCAGAGTCCCCGGAATGGCTGCCGCCGTACCAATGGCCACCGCAGCTGTGCCCATCATGGCATGATGCAGTTTCCCCATAGACAAGGCGCGAACCAGAATATCGGCATCTGCTTCGGCAATAACCTTGCCACTTGATGAGGTATAAGTTTTGGATGGCGCTACAAAAGCGATTTTTGGGGTGTGCTGACGGTTAGCTGCTTCGCTAATATCCTGAATCAATCCCATCTGCTTCGCAGCATAAGCACGAATGGTTTCAAACTTTGCCAGCGCTGCCGCATCATTATTCATATGATCCTGAAGCTCGGTGCCGTTATACCCCAAATCTCCCGCATTCAAGAACACGGTGGGAATGCCGGCATTAATCATGGTGACTTCAAAACTGCCAATATTGGGAACTTCCAGCGTATCGACCAGATTGCCTGTCGGAAACATCGAACCGCCTTCGCCATCATCATCGGCAGGATCTAAAAACTCGATCTGTACTTCGGCTGCCGGAAAAGTCACGCCATCCAGTTCAAAATCGCCCAACTCCTGAACTTGACCATTTCGCATTGGTACATGCGCAATAATGGTTTTTTGAATATTGGCCTGCCAGATGCGGACTGTACACAGCCCATTTTCCGGAATACGTGATCTATCAATCAGAGCATTAGAAATGGCAAAAGCTCCCACTGCTGCGGTGAGATTACCGCAATTACCACTCCAGTCCACAAAAGGACGGTCAATTGACACCTGACCAAATAAATAATCTACATCATGATCGGCCTGCTGGCTTTTTGACAGAATCACGGTCTTGCTGGTACTGGAACTGGCGCCGCCCATACCATCGATCTGTTTAGCATAAGGATCTGGGCTACCAATCACGCGCAGCAGAAGCTGATCACGAATCCGGCCGGCCTGTTGTGCTTCTGCGGGCAAATCATCCAGCTTAAAAAAAACGCCTTTACTGGTGCCTCCACGCATATAGGTTGCAGGAATCTTGATTTGGGCTGCAAAACTCATGAATTGTTTCATCCTTTGGCTTGTCTTTGTTTTGGTAAAAGTTATGGAATACTTATGAGAAGAGTATAATCGCTTTAAAGCCAAGGAAGTTCAGTGCTCCGACCTAAGTATAAAAAATCAGCATTCGTATCAGAGCAAAAAAACAGGAAACTCATCAGTTACAATGTCAATAAAATTAATATATTGATTCAGTTATCTTTTATTTAATTTATTTTTATAATTTTTTATTATAAATCTGATAATAATATTTCATTCAAAGTCTTGCACTAGGTTTCTGAACTTTGTTCCATTACAATCTTTATACTTATTTTTTCCATTGTCGGGCTGAACACTTTGAATAACGAGTCTTCACAACTTCAGCGTGGCTTAAAGAACCGTCATATTCAGTTGATCGCCATGGGCGGTGCAATTGGCACAGGCTTATTCTTAGGTTCCGCACAGGTGATCCAATCTGCGGGTCCTTCTATTATTTTGGGCTATGCCATTGGTGGCTTGATTGCATTTTTAATCATGCGTCAATTGGGTGAGATGATTGTTCATGAACCTGTCGCAGGTTCATTCAGCCATTTTGCTTATAAATACTGGGGCAAGTTCCCCGGTTTCCTTGCGGGCTGGAACTACTGGATTTTATATATCCTGGTGGCCATGACCGAACTTACTGCCGTTGCGAAATATATTAACTATTGGTGGCCTTTTATTCCAGCTTGGGCATCGGTACTGTTTTTCTTTATCGTGATTACCCTGGTCAACCTCGGCAATGTGAAATTCTACGGTGAATCAGAATTTTGGCTTTCAATCATTAAAGTGACTGCGGTCGTTTCCATGATTGTCTTTGGCTTGTACCTGATCCTGACTGCAGATGCATCATCAGCTGCATCGTTTAGCAACTTATGGACTGCAGGTGGCTTCTTCCCGAATGGCTTTGAAGGTTTATTCTTCATGCTGGCCTTCCTGATGTTTGCCTTTGGTGGTATCGAACTGATTGGTATGGCAGCAGCAGAAGCTGAAAATCCAGAGAAAACCATTCCGAAAGCGATTAATCAGGTGGTTTTCCGTATTCTGATTTTCTATGTCGGTGCATTAACGATTCTGTTGTCGCTGGTGCCTTGGAATCAGCTGGAACTGGGTGGCCTGGATAAAAGTCCGTTTGTGATGATTTTCAGTCAATTGGGTATTGGCTGGGCTGCACACTTACTGAACTTTATTATTCTGACAGCAGCACTGTCAGTTTATAACAGCGGTATGTATGCCAATAGCCGGATGCTGTATGGTTTAGCACAGCAAGGAAATGCCCCGAAAGTCTTCATGAAAGTGAATAAGCAAGGTACGCCAATTCCTGCTGTATTGTTCTCTGCCGCGCTGATTTTCGGTTGTGTACTACTCAACTACTTCGTGCCTGAAGATGCCTTAAGTCATCTGATTTACATCGTAGTCGGTGCATTGGTATTGAACTGGGCCATGATTACGCTGACCCATCTGAAATTTATTCAGAGTATGAAAAAGCTCGGACAGAAAACATCGTTCCCTGCGCTGTGGTCACCTGCAAGCAACATCTTGGTACTGGGCTTTATTGCAACTATTCTTTACATTATGTGGACACAAGGATTCCAGGAATCGGTCTATATGATTCCTGTCTGGATTGTGATCATGTTAGGCCTGTTTAAGTTGCTTAAACCGAAAAATAGCTAATCACGTTATTTAAATGAGATTTGAAAAAGTTATTGCTCCAGCAATAACTTTTTTTTTGCTTTATTTTGCAGTACATTAACCGTTCTTTGCGCCCTTAGCTTAACTGGATAGAGCAGTTGCCTCCTAAGTGACCGGCGTGGGTTCGAGTCCCGCAGGGCGCACCATCCTTTCAAAATGTGATCTATACTTCAAAAAATTAGCGTTAATCTTCATATTTTTAGAATATTTTTTATACAAAAAGTCATTTTTTCTTCATTATTTTATTTCTTTTACTTTCAAATACTTATTTCAAAATGAGGCTATTTTTTGGTGTAAAAACTCTATTTTGGTGCTTTTTTAGACTAATTAGTTTTTTCTAGAGCATTTACTCTTATTTTAATTGTGGTATTTTTGGCACATGGAGTAACAAATGATTACGGTTTATTAACCGTTATCTCCAAAAAATCAAATAAGTGCAAACAACAACGCTAGATATAAATTTGTACCTCAAGGAAAGACGTAAATGAAATTAAAAACATTAACTACTGCAATGATTTTAGCAACGTTACCAATGACAGGCGCATTTGCTGCAGCTATGGATCGTTCGGGACAATCTATCGCAGCGTTTTTACAACCAGGTAATTACTTTGAGGCAGGCATTTCTGTATTAGACCCTTCGGTATCTGGTACTAGTTCAACTGCTTTAGGGGGCCAACCAACCGGTGATATGGCAAGCGACTACTACTTCCCATCAGCAGCTTTAAAGTTCCAAGTTACTGATAATTTTTCTTTTGGTCTTCTTTATGACCAACCATTTGGGGCTGAAGCAGAATATTCAGCACCAAATTCTGTTGGTAGCGCATTTTCATTTGGCGGAGAAGGTACAGCAGCAGAAGTAACAACTGAAAACTTAACTGCCATTTTTGGTTTTCAACCAACGGAAAACTGGAACATCTATGCTGGCCCTGTTTATCAAACAGCGAAAGGAAAAGTAACACTACGTGGTACAGCCTATAATGCTTTAGGTACAACACTTGCGTATGACGCAGATATGAAAAAAGATGGTGCTACAGGTTGGTTAGCAGGCCTCGCTTTTCAAATCCCTGAAATTGCCTTAAAAGCATCTTTAACTTATCGTTCAGATATTGAGCATGAATTGGCAACTAGAGAAACACTAGCTGGTGCTGATCCTTTTAATGCAACTAGAAATGCAGTTTTCGGCTTAACTTATCAAGGCGCATTGGCTCAAATTCCAGCGACAGTTCCATCACCAACTAGAGAGCAAATGGCAGCGGGTATAGCAGGACAAGCTCGTGATGCTATCAGTGAATTTACACCAGGCAAAACATCTGTAACCACGCCTCAATCTGTAAATCTTGATTTCCAAACTGGCATCATGGCAGACACTGTGGCATTTGCGAATGTTCGTTGGGTAGATTGGAAAGGTTTTGCTATTAGACCAAATGAATTTGGTCAAGTGTTAGATGCATTATCTACCTTACCGGGTCAATCTGCCTTGGAAGGTGGAAATCTTGTTGAATATAATGAAGAGCAATGGTCAGCTACTGTAGGCGTAGGTCGTAAATTTAACGATAAATGGGCAGGTAATGTTTCTGTAGGTTGGGACTCAGGTGCTGGTAATCCTGTAACTACACTTGGCCCAACAGAAGGTTACTGGAATGTAGGCCTTGGTTTACAATTTAGCCCAGCGCCTAACTACTTTATTGCTGGCGGTGTGAAGTACTTCTGGCTAGGTGATGCTCAAGCTTTAACAGTTGCTAATCCAAATGTAGGTAACTTTGAAGATAACCACGCTTTAGGTTATGGCTTAAAAATGGGTTACCGCTTCTAAGTTCTCCTAAAATAAAAAACCACCTTCGGGTGGTTTTTTATTGTCTCATTCTATTTTTATACACTTGCATATTATTCGATTATTTTACCATCAATTAAAATTAATAATTTTTTAGTTCTTTTGCACTATTTTAAACAATTTAAATTTCATATTTTTCATAAACTTAAATTAAAAAATATAGTATAAATACTCTAAGCAACCCCTTTCCTTAACCGCTTTAGTTCATTTCTTCGGCAAAGCTGAGCATTTACTCTTTTTAAATTTATGTTACTTTTCCAGCACATTTTTGTTACAGATGGCATCAGGGAACGTACCATGAAGCTTAATAAAGTTTATTTAGCTATTTTACTTAGCACTTTACCTCTTTCTGCTGTTCAGGCAGCAGGCCTAGATCGTTCTGGTCAGTCTATTTCTGCCTTTTTACAACCGGGGAATTATGCAGAAGCAGGTATTTCTGTCTTAGATCCAACGGTAAAAGGTTCTTCTACAGTCACTAGTTTAGAGGGCGAGAAAATCAGTGATATGGGTGAAGACTATTATTTCCCTTCTGCAGCAATTAAAGTACAAGCGACTGATAAAATTTCACTTGGTTTAATTTATGATCAACCTTTTGGCGCAGATGCAAAGTATTCTTCAATTGCAGGTTCATTTGGTGATGGAGTAGAAGGTACTTCAGTTGAAGTAGATACTCATAATTTAACTGCATTAATTGGCTATCAACCTACAGAAAACTGGAATTTTTATGCAGGTCCAGTATGGCAAACTGTTGAAGCCGATATTTCATTACGTGGTGCAGCTTATAAAGCATTAAGTGGGTATAACATTAAAATTGAACAGGAAGAAGCTTGGGGTTGGCTGGCAGGTTTTGCTTATCAAATTCCTGAAATTGCTTTAAAAGCTTCTGTTACATATCGCTCCGAAATTAAACATGATGCTAAAAGTAAAGAAACTTCAACATTATATGCTCCAGCAGGTACCTTACTCCCGGTAACTGTTGATCTCAGAAATATCAATAGTGATGTTGAAGCAATAACTCCACAATCAGTAAATATTGATCTTCAAACAGGTATTGCACAAAATACTTTAGCATTCGCCAACTTACGTTGGGTGCATTGGGATAATTTCGCAGTTAGCCCACAATTACTGTCGCATCCTATAATTAATCAAAACTTAATTGACTATTCTGATGATCAATATTCAGCAACTGTGGGTCTAGGTCATAAATTTAATAATAAATGGTCAGGTACAGCAGCTGTCGGATACGATTCTGGTGCAGGTAATCCTGTCACGACTCTTGGTCCAACTGAAGGTTACTGGAGCGTGGGCTTAGGTGGTCAATACAGCCCTGCTGAAAACTATTTTATTCAAGCCGGTGTTAAATACTTCTGGCTAGGTGATGCTAAAGCAAAACGTGGTACAGATATCGTGGGTGATTTTGAAGATAATTATGCACTCGGTTATGGCATGAAAATCGGTTATCGCTTCTAATAAATCGATCTCATAAAGAAAGGGCGCTATAAGCGCCCTTTCTTTTATTCCAATGTACTTAAAAGATTAAGCCGGAATGTCACGCACTGAAGCATTACGAATCGCTTCTTTTAATGCTTCATAGCCACGAATTGGCGGGAATTGCGGAAATTCCGCAATGACATTTTCAGGTGCATCAAACAGGAAACCAGCATCTGCTTCGCCCAGCATGGTTGTATCGTTATAAGAATCCCCTGCTGCAATGACACGGAAGTTCAAACCATGTAACGCTTTCACTGCTTGACGTTTTTGATCTGGCTGACGCAATTTATAAGCAGAGATCATGCCTGCTTCATCCGTTTCTAATTTATGGCAAAAAATAGTCGGCCAATCCAGTTGCTTCATGAGTGGATGTGCAAATTCATAGAAAGTATCTGAAAGAATAATCAATTGAAAATGCGTACTGACCCATTTTACAAATTCTTTTGCTCCTGGGAAAGGCCCCATTTCTGCAATCACTTCCTGAATATCGTTCAAGCCCAAACCGTGCTGTTTTAAAATATTCAGACGTTGGGTCATCAGTACATCATAGTCAGGAATGTCACGAGTCGTCGCTTCAAGCTCTTTAATACCGGTTTTTTTGGCAAAGTTAATCCAGATTTCTGGAACCAACACGCCTTCTAAATCTAGACATACGACTTCCATGAACATTCCCTCTAAGTTGTATTGAAAAAATTTTGCACTATCATAGCTGAAGCAACAGATTTTGTACTGTACTTTTTTAAATCTATTTTTTTCATAAGTATTTATTTTTTAGTGATAAGTCAATTAAATCAATTCTATTAAAATAGAGGTGAAATTAATTAATATAGGCCATGTCCTTTCCAAGCCTATATCGCCAGGATTCTCATGACCATCATTCCTACTATTGATCGTATTGATGCACTTGCATCTGAATATGCAGATAAATCGCCCAATGAAATTTTGGCACTTGCACTGAGCCAGCAAGGTGAAATTGCGATTTCATTTTCTGGTGCTGAAGATATTGTATTGATTGATATGGCATCGCATCTCGGTAAACCGTTCCGGGTATTCAGTCTGGATACTGGCCGTCTACATGCAGAGACGTATCAGTTTATTGAACGGGTACGTAAGCATTACAACATCGAGATTGAAATCTGCTTCCCTGAAACGGATGCAGTACAAAATTTAGTGACCACCAAAGGTTTATTCAGTTTCTTTGAAGATGGCCATCAGGAATGTTGCGGTATACGCAAGGTTCAACCGCTACGTAAAAAACTGGCGACGCTGGATGGCTGGATTACTGGTCAGCGCAAAGACCAAAGTCCGGGTACACGCAATGAAATTCCTGTGGTTCAGGCAGATCCAGGTTTTTCCGGTCCGGGTAAGCAGCTGATCAAATACAATCCTCTGGCCAACTGGTCCAGTGCAGATGTCTGGAGTTATATCCGCATGATGGAAGTGCCTTATAATGCGCTGCATGAAAAAGGTTTTGTTTCAATCGGCTGTGAACCCTGTACCCGCCCTGTCCTGCCGAATCAGCATGAACGTGAAGGCCGCTGGTGGTGGGAAGAAGCCACGCATAAAGAATGTGGTCTGCATGCCGGCAACTTGCAAAAATGATCTAGCATAACCATCGACTCGTCGGTGGTTTTTTCATAAACCAATCATCTACAGAAAAATCAGTACCTTTCCGTGGCAAAATCGCTATACTTTGTAATGTCAATATTAATAATTCTAACAAGGTTGTTCGGATCAGAGCAGCTGAAGAAAGTGCAGTGAGGCAATCTACGCTATGCGTCCATTACATCCAATTGATTTTATTTTCTTAACTTTAGAGAAACGGCAGCAGCCTATGCATGTAGGTGGGCTATTTTTATTCCAAATTCCCGAAAATGCACCAGCTTCCTTTATTCAGGATCTCGTCACTGATATTCAAAACTCCAAATCATCGCCGATTCCACCTTTTAATAATTATTTAAACGGCCTGTTTTGGGATGAAGACCAAGAATTTGATTTAGATCACCATTTTCGTCATATTGCCCTGCCGAAACCGGGTCGTATCCGTGAATTGCTCACTTATATTTCACAAGAACATAGTGCGCTGATTGATCGTGCCAAGCCTTTATGGACCTGTCATATTATTGAAGGGATTGAAGGTAATCGTTTTGCCATGTATTTCAAGATCCATCATGCGATGGTGGACGGAATCGCCGGCATGCGTCTGGTCGAAAAATCGCTGTCGCATGATCCGAATGCCAAGAGTATTGTACCGCCTTGGTGTGTGGAAGGGCCACGCGCCAAACGCCTTAAAGCACCTAAAGTCAATGCTTTTAAAAATGTCCTGCAAACCATTAAAGGCCAACTAGAATGCGCACCACGCGTCGCTTATGAGCTGTCTCAGACCGTCATGAAGGATATGGGGCGCAATCCGGATTATGTGTCCAGTTTTCAGGCACCAAGTTGTATTCTGAACCAACGTGTCAGTGCTTCGCGTCGTTTTGCGGCACAATCCTTTGAATTTTCACGTTTACGGCATATTTCTAAAGCATTGGGCGTCACGATTAATGACATGGTACTGGCCATCTGTTCAGGTGCACTACGTGAATATTTACTATCACAAAACGCTTTACCGAAAAAACCATTAATTGCTATGGTTCCGGCCTCGGTTCGAAGTGATGATTCGGATGTTTCCAATCGCATTACCATGATTCTGGCCAATCTGGGCACCCATAAAGAAGATCCTCTGGAACGTCTCAAAATTGTACGTGGCAGTGTACTGAGTGCCAAGGAACGTTTTAAACGCATGAATGCCAATCAGATTTTAAATTATAGTGCCTTTGTCTATGGTGCAGCCGGTCTGAACATTGCATCGGGTTTAATGCCGACGCGCCAGGCATTTAATGTGATTATTTCCAATGTACCCGGCCCTCAGGAACCGCTATATTGGAATGGTGCACGTCTCGAAGCGCTTTATCCAGCCTCAATTGTACTAGATGGGCAGGCTTTAAACATTACCATGACCAGCTATCTGGACAAACTGGAAGTCGGCTTAACCGCATGCCGTAATGCCCTGCCGAAAATGCAGAATCTGCTGACGCATCTTGAAGAAGAAATCCAGCGTTTTGAACGAATTGTAGATGGTGAACCTGTCCCAAAGTTACAGGCGGTGAGCTAGCCGCAGATCAATAAATAGAATATATAAACTGAAAAAAGTGTTGATCATTTTTGCCAGTCCTAGCGCACATAATTAAGGGGCTCATAGAGCCCCTTGGTTTTATTTTTTAACATCGTTTTAAATTTATTTTATATTTTTGGGATGATGCATCCATTTTTGATTGCCTAGAATTTATTTCAATCTGCACAAGATTCTGTATCGGTAGCATCAGCTTTTGATCGTACGACACTGTTGTAATAATTGATGGCAGGCATTGCGAATCATGCTGGCGGTAATCTGGACTTCATTACCGCGCTCATCAACAATATATCCTGCATGTACAGTCTTTGGTTCTAATACGTGTTTTAGGCCTTTATTAATTACTGCTTTACTCATATTCATAACACACTCCTTTTGCTAAGCCTGAAACTGGGAGAAACGGCTTTGGCTAATTCATGCATCTAGTATTGTAAATAACAGCACCAATGTAAAATTTCAGATGTAACAAGTGTTTAACGATATTCTGTTACAATTTCAGCTGAGAATGATATCGTATTGCTCTTGCGTATACAGATTTTCTACTTGGAACTTAATCACGCGATTAATGAAATGCTCTAGATCAGCGACTGCTGGGGCCTCTACTGTTAGTAAACGATCAATTACAGCGGGATGCGCGACAACAGTAAAGCCACTCTGCGACTCATAAGCACGTGCATAACGCAGAATTTCTCTGAATATTTCGTAACATACTGACTCGGCTGTTTTGACATAACCACGTCCCTGACAAGTCGGACAGGATTCACAGAGTAAATGTTCCAGTGACTCACGGGTGCGTTTCCGGGTCATTTCCACCAGACCCAGTTCAGATACCTGAGTAATCTTGGTTTTAGCATGGTCACGTTCCAACATGCGCTCAAACTGTTTCATCACTTCTTCACGATGCTGCGCTTCCTGCATATCAATGAAATCAATGATGATAATTCCACCCAGATTACGCAGACGCAACTGACGTGCAATGACCTGAGTCGCTTCCATATTGGTTTTAAAAACAGTGTCTTCCAGTGAGCGACCACCAACATAAGAACCGGTATTGACGTCAATGGTGGCCATGGCTTCGGTCTGATCAATCATCAGATAACCGCCCGATTTCAATGCGACACGAGTTTGCAACGCCTTTTGCAGATCTTCTTCAACATTATATAAGTCAAAAATTGGACGCTCGCCCGGGTAGTGCAGTAAGCGGTCTCGCATATTCGGCACAAATTCTTCGACAAACTCTTGCAGCTTGGCGTGAATTTCACGTGAATCGACGTAGATTTTTGCAGTTTCTTCATTGGCCAGATCACGAATGATCCGTTGTGGTAAAGGCAATTCTTCAAAAATCAGGGAGGGAACTGCAATAATCTTCTGCTTACGCTGGATATATTCCCAAAGCTTGGCCAGATAAGCCATATCTTGGGCAATGGCTGCTTCTTCAATACCTTCAGCAGCGGTACGTACAATCACTGAGCCTGGCAGCTTATGCTCGGCCTGAATCCGCTCAATAATCGAACGTAAACGATTGCGCTCTTCCTCAGATTCAATTCGCTGCGACACCCCAATATGATTGCCATAAGGCATCAGCACCAGATAACGCGAAGGAATAGACAGATCCGTGGAAAGACGAGCACCTTTGGTGCCCAGCATATCTTTCATCACCTGAACCGTGAGGATTTGACCGGGCTGAAGCAGTTCAAAGACATTTGGGGTGGGCTGCTGGCGCGGCCAGACCATATCATTGATATGCAAAAATGCCGTTCTGGACAGACCAATATCCACAAACGCAGCCTGCATACCCGGCAAGACCCGTACCACTTTGCCTTTATAGACATTACCGACCAAGCCACGCTTGGCTGTACGCTCGACAAACAGTTCATTGACCGTGCCGTTTTCAATCAACGCGACCCGACATTCCATCGGCGTGACGTTAATCAATAACTCGTCAGACATAATTACACTCAAAACATTATAAAAATTCTTTTTATCAGCAGTTAATTTAGTGCCTTAACTGTCTGTAATAACTGTACGGTTTCATAGAGCGGCAAGCCGACCACATTGGAATAGCTGCCTTGTATTTTTGGAATATAACGTGCTGCAATTCCTTGAATCGCATAAGCCCCGGCTTTCCCCAGCGGCTCACCTGTGGCCCAGTAACTTTCCATGTCTGCGGCACTCAGGATTTGAAATTCGACCTGCGTACGTACCACTATACTGTATTTTTCATCTTTTGTACGAACACAGACACCGCTATAGACATCATGCCACCGACCGGAGATTTTTGTCCACATTTCAATGGCATGTTGCTTGGATTCTGGTTTACCCAAAATCTCACTATCGACCCCCAGACTGGTATCCGCAGCAATGATGATTGCATCTGGATAACGCTCGGCCACTGCATCAGCCTTGGCTCGTGCCAGACGTTCAACATAAGCCGCGACGGATTCACCTTCACGCACAGATTCATCGATATCCGGACTGTAGATATCAAAGCTCAGTCCGAGCTGCTGTAATAACTCACAACGCCGAGGTGAGCTGGAAGCGAGAATTATATGCGCCATTTTTTCAACATATAATAGAGGACAGGCCAAACCAGAATACTGGTCAGCATTGGAATCCAGTGCCGGGCAAAAGAAAATTGCACGCCTGCCACAATCTGGGCAAAAAAGATCATCAGCAAATGCGCAACAATTGCCAGCCCCGTAATCACCCAGAGATTATTAAAGGTCAGGATACGGCGTTCACGAGTCAGGAATCGGGCTAAAAAGGCAATAATAATAAAGCTGAGGGCATTCAGACCTAAAGGTGCGTCCAGCAGCAAATCAATAAAAATACCGGTACCAAAGGCAAACCAGATCCCACACCAGGTCGGCTGACACAACACCCAGAATAGCATCACCATCAGCATGAACAGCGGACGCCAGCCCGAGAGGGTATAAGAAAGTGGATAGACCATCAAAATCGAAGCCACGATCACCGAAATGACGATGGCAAATAAGGGATCACGATGCTTTCTGGATTTCATCTTAGCGATTGACATGCGGTTGCTCCATCGCCAATGAATCGGAAAATAACACCACCACATGATGACCACCGGCCAGCTGCGCGGCTGGCGTTACATCAATCTGGGCAAATTCACCTGAATTATGTCGTTGTACTTTGGACACCTGCCCCACCAGATAACCTGCCGGAAAATGTTGGCCCAAGCCGGAACTATAGACTTTTTCCCCGACCTTGATATTGGCACTGGTCGGTACATATTCCATTTTCAAACGTCCCAGATCACCCGTCCCCGAGACAATGGCACGCATTCCGGTATGTTCCAGACGCACTGACAATGAATGTTCTTTATCAGACAACAGCATGACCCGGCTACTATGCGGATAGACATTAATAATCTGTCCCATAATCCCCTTGTCATCCAGTACCGTTTGCCCGACTTTCAGCTCGTTATTTGAACCCCGGTTGATCACAATGATATGTCTTAAAGGATCGGCATCGGTGCCAATCACTTCCGCAATTTCAATACGCCCGTCAATGATCAGTGGTGTATCGAGCAGACCGCGCAAACGGGTATTTTCAGCAGAAAGTTCAGAGATTTTTTGTAAGCGAACTTGCGCCTGCAACAACTCAGCCTGCATCGCGGTATTTTCCCGACGCAACTGAACTTCAGACTTGGTTTGTTGATTCAACCACTCTCGCGACAATACCGGATAACTGGCCACAGCATAAATAGGATTATAGGCCGCGTACAGGACATCCCTTGCAGGTTGTACAACATGTGGCATGCGCCAATCAAAGAAAAGCACCACCAAGCATGTTACCAATGCAATGATAAAAGAGCGAAAAGATGGCGGTTGTCGAGAAAACAGATGTGCTTGCACCCGCCGAATCCTTTTCTTAGCCTACGAATAACATGTCATGATTTGGATTGTCGAAAAATTCGAGTACCTTGCCACCACCACGGGTTACACATGAGAGTGGATCTTCTGCCACCACAACCGGCAGGCCGGTTTCTTTGGCCAGCAGCTTGTCTAGATTACGCAGCAATGCACCACCACCGGTTAACACGATACCGCGTTCAGCAATATCCGAAGAAAGCTCAGGAGGTGTGTGTTCTAGTGCTGATTTCACCGCAGACACAATGTTTTGCAAAGGATCTGAAATGGCTTGAGTCACTTCGTCTGAGTTAACCACAATCGCACGTGGTACACCTTCTGCAAGATTACGGCCACGAACTTCAATTTCAAGCGGTTTAGCACCTTCATCTGGCAAGGCCATGCCCACTTCTTTTTTGATCACTTCTGCCGTGGTTTCACCAATCACACAGCCATGCGCCTTACGCACATAGTTAATGATCTGCTCATCAAAGACATCACCGCCAATCCGTAAAGAATCTGCATAGACACAACCCTGCAGGGAAATGATCGCAATTTCAGTGGTACCACCACCGACATCGACCACCATTGAACCACAGGCCTGCTCAACTGGCATACCTGCACCAATGGCCGCTGCCATCGGTTCTTCGATTAAACGGACATCACGTGCACCAGCATTAAATACCGCTTCACGAATAGCACGACGTTCAACCAGCGTCGATTTACATGGTACACACACCACCACACGCGGTGCCGGAGTAAACAGACGGTTTTCATGTACTTTGCGAATGAACTGATTCAGCATGGTTTCAGTGACTTCAAAATCCGCAATCACCCCATCTTTCATGGGGCGGATTGCTGAGATATTGGCTGGGGTACGACCTAGCATTTGTTTCGCTTCAAGACCTACAGCGGCAACAATTTTATGTGAACCACTATGACGGATAGCTACAACCGTGGGTTCATTTAATATAATGCCTCGTCCTGGCGCATAAATAAGTGTATTTGCAGTACCTAAATCAATGGCAAGATCTGGCGAAAACAAGCCTATTAGTCGTTTTAGAATCACGGGGACGTTCTCAATTAAACTTTATATGGACGCAAGGTGGCAACTTTAACTAAATGTGATGATTTGGACAAGTCAATCGCTTATCATAACGCATGATAATTTGAATTTTTTTAATACTGATTAGGTAATATTATGTCTACATCGGATGCACAGCATTCTGCAGATTTAAGTGCAGAAACAGTTTCAGCCATTGCCCACCTTGCAAGGTTATCTCTCAATGATACGCAATCTGCTGAATATGCTCAAAGTTTAAATAAGATTTTAGGCATGATGGACACATTGAAAGGCATCAATACCGACGGAATTGAACCGCTGAAGAGCCCTTTCGACCATCCTCAGCCACTACGTGAAGATGTGGTCTCAGAAAGCAATCATCGCGAGCAATACCAAGCAGTTGCACCTGCTGTTCAGGATGGTCTATACCTCGTACCGCGCGTGATTGAGTAATTACTACCCAGTTCATTCTTTTTATTAAATTAAACGTAAAGAATTATTTCTCATGACAGATTTACATCGCTTATCCATTCGTGAACTCAGTGAAGGTCTGGCAAATGCCCAGTTTTCATCTCGCGAATTGACTGAACATTACTTAAAGCGTATTGCAAAAATTGATGCTCAAGTAAAATCATATGTAACCGTTACGCCTGAATTGGCATTGGCAGAAGCTGATGCGGCTGACACACTGCGTAAGGCAGGTGGTGCAAATGTGTTAACAGGCGTACCAATCGCGCATAAAGACATTTTCTGTACTCAAGGCATCAAAACCACTGCCGGTTCTAAAATACTGGACAATTTTATCTCTCCTTATGACGCCACCGTTGTCGCGAAAGGCAAAGCTTCGGGCCTGGTGACTTTGGGTAAATTGAACATGGACGAATTCGCCATGGGTTCGACCTCTGAAAACTCATATTACGGCGCAACGGCTAACCCTTGGAATTTAGACCATGTCCCTGGCGGTTCTTCAGGTGGTTCAGCAGCAGCTGTTGCAGCGGATCTGGCACCCTTTGCTACCGGTACTGACACCGGTGGCTCTATTCGTCAACCTGCGTCATTCTGTGGCCTGACAGGACTTAAACCGACCTATGGCCGTGTGTCGCGCTTCGGTATGATTGCCTATGCATCATCTTTAGACCAAGGCGGCCCGATGGCACGCTCGGCGGAAGACTGTGCCTACCTGATGAACGTGATGGCCGGTCATGATGCCAAAGATTCAACATCGATGAATCAAACCGTAGATAACTATGTGGCGAACCTGAATGATACATCCGTCAAAGGTTTACGCATTGGTATTCCAAAACAGTACTTTAATGTTGCCGGCCTAGCTGAAGATGTTAAAGCACGTGTCGAAGAATCATTGAAAAAGTTAGAAGACCTGGGCGCTACGCTGGTTGAGATCGACCTCAACATGACCGAAAGCTACGTTCCGACTTACTACCTGATCGCACCTGCTGAAGCATCCTCTAACTTACAACGCTTTGACGGTGTGCGTTATGGCTACCGCTGTGAAAATCCAGTGGACTTGATGGACTTGTACAAACGTTCACGTTCAGAAGGTTTTGGTGCAGAAGTGCAACGTCGTATCCTGATTGGCACATATGCGTTATCCGCGGGTTACTACGATGCATATTATGTGAAAGCACAAAAAGTACGTCGCCTGATCCAGCAAGATTTCCTTAAAGCCTTTGAATCTGTCGATGTGATTGCTGCGCCATCTGCGCCAACGACTGCCTATAAAATTGGTGCGGATTTGACTCCGGTTGAAATGTACCTGGGCGATATTTATACACTTGCAGTGAACCTGGCAGGTCTTCCTGCGATTAACGCGCCTGTTGGTTTTGACCAGAACAACTTGCCAGTTGGCTTACAGTTGATTGGGAATTACTGGTCAGAATCGCAATTATTGTCTGTGGTACACCAGTATCAGCAAGCAACTGATTGGCATACACAACGCGCGGCAATTGCTGAGGAGAATGCATAATGGCTCAAGCTCAAAACAATTCTACAAAAGCGGCTAAACCAAAATCTAACCTGATTGAGGGTTGGGAAGTCGTTATTGGTATCGAGATTCACACTCAGCTTGCCACCAATACCAAAATTTTCTCAGGTTCATCGACTGTTTTCGGTAATGATCCAAACACCCAAGCCAGCCTGGTTGATTTGGCCATGCCGGGCGTATTGCCGGTATTGAATAAAGAAGTGGTGGATCTTGCGATTCGCTTTGGTTTGGGTATCGATGCCTATATTGATCAGGCCTCCGTATTTGCGCGTAAAAACTATTTCTACCCGGATTCGCCAAAAGGCTACCAGATTAGCCAGATGGACAATCCGATTGTGGGCTTGGGTCATATCGACATCCAGCTTGAAGATGGCACGGTTAAACGGATTGGCGTAACCCGTGCGCACCTTGAGGAAGATGCGGGTAAATCGATTCATGACCAGTTTGAAGGCATGTCCGGTATCGACTTGAACCGTGCCGGTACGCCACTGCTTGAAATCGTTTCTGAACCAGATATGCGTTCGGTTGAAGAAGCGGTTGCTTATATTAAAGCGATTCATACGCTGGTGCGCTGGTTAGGCATTTCTGACGGCAACATGGCGGAAGGTTCGTTCCGTTGTGACTGTAACGTGTCTTTACGTCGTCCGGGTCAACCCTTCGGTACGCGTTGCGAATTGAAAAACCTCAACTCATTCCGTTTCATTGAACAGGCGATCAATGTTGAAATTGAACGTCAAATGGAAATTCTGGAATGGGACGGCACCATTGATCAGGAAACGCGTTTATTCGATCCTGTGAAGATGGAAACGCGTTCAATGCGTTCAAAAGAAGAAGCCAACGATTACCGTTACTTCCCTGACCCTGACTTGTTGCCTGTGGTGATTGCGGATGAACAAATCGAAGCAATCAAAGCCACCATGCCTGAGCTGCCTGCGGCACGTCGTGCGCGTTTTGTGGCGGACTTTGGCGTGACTGAGTACGATGCTCACGTTCTAACGCTTACTCGTGAAATGTCAGAGTTTTATGAAGAAGTCGTGAAAGCTGCTGGCGGCGCTGCACAAGGTAAGATTGCTGCAAACTGGGTGATGGGCGAATTCTCAGGGGCGCTCAACAAAGCAGGCCTAGATCTTCAAGATTCTCCTGTTTCTGCGGAGAAACTGGGCGGCATGATCGCACGTATTGTCGATAACACCATTAGCGGTAAGATCGCGAAACAAGTGTTCGGCTTTATGTGGGAAGAAGGCAAAACTGCGGACGAGATTATTGCTGAAAAAGGCTTGAAACAGGAAACTGATACAGGCGCGATTGAAGCAATTATTAAGGAAGTGCTTGCCGCCAACGAGAAGATGGTTGAAGAGTACAAATCTGGTAAAGAAAAAGCTTTCAACGGTCTGGTTGGTCAAGTGATGAAAGCGTCTAAGGGTAAAGCCAACCCTGCGCAAGTGAATGAGTTGATGAAGAAATTGATTGGTTGATCTGATCTTTCTTTAAAAGAAAACCCGCTTTAGAGCGGGTTTTCTTTTTATTTATCACTTATAATTAAGGTAATAATTTTTTCGAGAACTAAAATAATGCAAAGAGGTATTATTATTCCTCCAGCCTTAATGAAATGTGATGTAGAAAAAAATAGTGTCTTTATTGAAAGGTCATATAACACTCAAGAATTACAATACTTTTCTTTGTATTGGGACAAAATAGCGATACCTGAACAACGAGCTATAAAATTAGGACTTCCTTTCGAACAGGATTATGTTGAAGCAGGGATTTTAGAGCTTGTTAAGTCCCCATTTAACTCAGGCGAAATGGCAAATATACTTCAAAAATCTCATACATATGTGGCTAATATAAAACTTCAAGATCCTGAAAATGATTGGACTCTCGTAAATATGCTCGACTCCAAAGACAATGATCCAATTCAATATAGTAATAAAGATGTTTTAAAAGTTGAGCTAAGAAAATTATTACCTGTTCCGCGAAAAGATATAGCTATTCACGATTTATTAGATTTCAAAACACAAAGAAATGCTGAATTGATAGCATTACATAATTCTTTAGATGAGATATATGAAAAAATATTAAATAGCGAAGATAAAGACTTAAGAAGGAAAAAAGAATTTTATGATCTAAAAGTAGCAATTCATAACTTAGACAGAACTCTCACTGAACGTTTTCGCTTTACCTCTCGAGTCGATCATTCAGTAAGTTTAGAATTTAATGAAAGTGTATTAGCTGAAATGATAAAAACTGGGATTATTGATATTGCTTCAACTACATTTCCTGTTTTAACTATTGCTAATACATTAAGATCAATGCTCAAGTTTAAATTTTCAAAAGAATGGACTTTAAAATCTGCTGAAGGCAATTTAAAACTCGATTACTTAGTTAGAGCTAAGCAAAATAATATTATTTGAGTTGGGTAATTTTTATGGCCATCAAAAAAGTAACCTCAATCGCCAAACTCGAAGACTTAGGACGCATTCAGCTGTCTAAATCCTTTTTCATGCGTGATTTCCTTTATAGCGAAATCGCCAATTGGTACGGTGTACCCAACTTCCCAGATCATCCTGACATCGCCATTCGTACAGGAACAGAACTCTGCCAACAACTGCTCGAGCCACTACAACAAAAGTTTGGACGTATTGCCATTCGTTCAGCTTATCGCTCACCAAGCGTGAATCAACTCGGCAATGAAAAAGGACATAACTGCGCAACTAATGAGAAAAACTTTGCCAGTCATATTTGGGACTATCCCGATGTAAAAGGCTATGGTGCGACGGCGTGTATCGTTATTCCATCATTCTTAGAATTGTATGAAAAAGACCAAAGTAATTGGCAACAACTTGCTTATTGGATTCATAACAATTTGAACTATAGCCATCTACAATTTTTCCCAAAACTCTGTGCATTTAACATTGGTTGGCATGAACAGTCTGCACGGGACATTTATAGTTATATCCAGCCAAAAGGCTATTTATTACGGGGTAAAGCGGTGAATAAAGAATTTGAAAAGTTTTATCCTGATTTGATTTAATCCCCCTAAATCCCCCTTTGAAAAGGGGGACTTTGTCACGTAATCAAATTGATACACGTAGTTCCCTCTCCTTTTTTAAAGGATGAGCGTTATAACGCGCAAGAGGGAGAGGATTATTAAAAGACTCCCTCTCCTGAGCAAGTTTTAAAGCACTACTTTAAAATGCAGCGCAAGCGGTTACTAGCAAGATTTTTATTATTTATACTATAAAATCAGAAATATCCAAGCAAAACAAAAATGACACCTGAACTATTACTTACCATCATTCAAACCCTCATCGGATTATTTGCTCTGGTCATTATCATTTTACTGATAATGATCAAATGGCGTAAACGACTATCCGCAGCTCAGCCTGTACCATATAGAAAACAGCGCGGTTTGGGCTTAGCAGATGGGCTTGAATTTATTTTCTATCCTATTTACTGGCTGATTAAAATCATTATCGCTATTTTCAAATAAAACCAGCTTACCCTCTTACAACCCCAACTTATTCAGCAAATCTGGTGTCAAAAAAGTCTGTGCCACACGATTTAAATCGATATAACGCAGCACACCTTTAAGCTGATTATTGATTTCAGGATTCTTTAAAATTTCCTCACCTGTGGTTTTACCCAAAGCCTGAAAACTATCGCCCACAGCCTGTAAACCTTCAGCTTGAATCACCGCCTTGGTCTGTGCTGAACATTGCTCCACTAAAATGCGCTGCAACACCGTCCCTAGATTCTTGTCTAATACTTCCTTTTGAGTTGCGGTTACATTGCTAAAAGCCTTTAAATCGGGATGATTGCCCAATGCCACAAATGTCCATTGCAAGACCGTGGTTTTATCAGTGGCTGTAGTGGACTTCATCAAACAGTCACTCAGCTGATCGACCGTTGGGCCAGCCATCGTAACCTGTGCTGCTCCCAACAATGTTGCACCTAGAAAAAATAAACGAATACGAGAAGAATTTTTTAAACTCATCACCACTTCCTTTTAATATGACATCAGCATTTTGGCGCTGAAAATAGTTTCTTTGTATCATGTAAAAAGGAAATATACTGATAGAACTCTGTAAAACCTGAACTGGATTTAAAATTAATTCAGATGAAAAATTTCATCCCATCATGCTATTCATTAGATGGTGATATTGATCGAGTAAACTTAGCGTTATTATTCAAATTCAAACAATAAAAATAATCATGATGACTGCAAACACCTTCAACAGCATCCTTCCTTGGAGACTGGTTGTGTTCTTTAGCTTGACCGTATTGTTATTGATCCATCCTGTTTTTCGAAGATGGATGTTCGAATCGCGCGACCTGCCCAGCAAACGCAGTCGGATCTCATCCTCTATATCCGACCTGATTGAACTGATTTTTTATCCCATCTTCTGGTGAATCAAAATCATCATACGGATTCTGGATTAAATGCGTTTAATTCAGTGCTTATTTGATCTGTCTCAACATATTCTTCGCCCCACTATGATTATAGTTATTAGACAGATTCTGTAGCACACGCTTGGCCTGAGTTTTAGCATTCGGGAAACGGTTGGCATAGGCCGGAATCCCGTTCAAACAGCGAGCAACCAGCATACCAGATTCGGTATAAACCCGAGTTCCCTCAGTCCCCTGCAATTTGCCATAATTGTAGGCACGCTGCGCATTATTGCAGGCATTATTCAGGTTCTTGCCACTATTAATATCACGGCGTGCTGCCACATAGAGCTTCATCTGCTGCTGTTGGGGTGTTTCTACCACTGAAGCTCTCACGGGGACTACCCTCGTCGCGATCTGTTTTTTCTCTAACTCTTTTCTTTCTAATTCCTTTCTCTCTAATTCTTTCCTTTCCTGCTCTTTACGCGCTGATTCTTTAAGTTCATTCGTGCTCTTCGTTACAGGCGTTTTTATCGATGCAGCAGTCTTTTTCTGGGTAGCGACAGTGTTCTTATTTGCAGCAAGGTAAAAGTTTCTTGCCTCAGTCGCACTCATCAACTTGGTCAGCAATCGAACGCTACGGTTCTGGCTGGTTTTATCGACCTGTCGTTCAGAAACCGGCTCGATCGAGACGATCCAGCTTTCAGCCAGGCCATCCATACGACACTGATAGGCGCCGCTTCCCTGTACCACACCTCGGTTTGTACTCAGGCGTTTGCGTTGGGCAAGATCTGCCACGGCATTAAAATTACTTCTATACAATAGGGAAAATTTACCGCCTTGTTCATGACAATATTGCGTCAGGATCGAACGCGGATACATGGCCTGAGTGCTGTTATTTTTCTGTGCTTGCCCCCAAAGATAAATATAATCTTTTGCACTGCCATCACGTTGATTCAAAGCCCGCTTGGCGATTAGCTCTTCCGGACTGGCAAAAGGATGTAAAACCCCTGATTTCAGCCGACTCACGCTATTACATCCCGCCAAGCCTATTGCCCCTATTATTAGAATTATTACGTTTAGCTTCACAGCAAATATCTCAACCCCAAATTCCCGTATAACATAGCCTAAATAGCAGCAAACAACAAACACAAGATGTTGATAAGTATCAAATTTAAAAGATAAAAAGGAGGCACATCATTCACAACCCTATACATTATGCCAAGCCTCAGCCTATAAAAATTGAGATAAGCATCCTTCTGGCGCGTAGTTAAAGGATAAATAACAGCGGGATTGAATCAGAAATAAATAGAACACCACATAAAAAGCCGAAGAAAGATAGCAATCTTTCTTCGGCAGCTTATTCAAGATAATGGTACAGATCTTTATTATCATGTGTAAAAAATTACTTTTTACCCTCTATAGCATTGTCTGAACAAGATCAGCATCAGAATAATTTCCTCAACGTACACTTCTTATTTTTATACGTTAAACCGCTGGAAATTAAACTCCATCTTCGCTGGTCATTAAGATTCTAATCAGGAAAACCAGACCTGAATACCCCTATATTGGGATATTTTGCTCCTATTTGATCTGATCTAACCAACGGTCAGATCAAGCTTTTCGATTAGATATTAACGTCGATTTAGATATAAAAAGCCAAAGATAAAATCATTTGGCTTTTACAATCTAATGGGTAACTTAGAAAAAATTAATCCAGATGGGATTCAAATGCTTTTAAACGTTTATAGATCGACATCAGCTCAATAATGGTCGGCCACGATAAAATCAGATATTGGAAGGACTCACGTACTTTTCCAAATACATTCAGGATTTGCATCATCAAACCCAGGGTGATCGTTCCTGCTGCAATACTCGGAAACAGGATAAATAATCCATAGATATTGTCTAACTGTAAGTACCAGATCCGGACCAGGTTGAAATAGGCATAGTGAAAATACAGACGGAAATAATTCCAGCGTACCCGGCTAAACAGTTCTTGCAGTGTCAGCGGATGAGCCCGATCAGCATGATCCTCTCCGTACACCAGTTCTTTACGGTAAGCAGCCTCGACTTTCTGGTTATTAAACTCCAGTCCTGGCAGTTTCATCCCGACCACCATCAAAATGACGGTACCCAATACGGCCCATCCAATAGAAGCCCACATTAAAGCATGCGGTATTTCTCCCACAATTGGCAGAACCTTTACATGACTTGAAAGCTGGTACAGGATAGGCAGAAACGCCATCAATAACATCAATGCTTCAATCAGGGAAACACTCAGCTGTTCCGTGGTTTTGGCAAAGCGCATGGTATCTTCCTGAATACGCTGGGATGCGCCTTCAATATGACGCAATTGTTCCCAATGTGCCGTGTAATAGTTATTCATCGCGGTACGCCAGCGGAACACATAATGGCTGACGAAAAACATATTAAATACGGCCAAAGTGACGTAAATCATGGCGATATAGATAAAGGTTAAAGCTTCTTGATAGAGAAGTGAAACATCTCCGCCACCGCTGCCTAGCATTTTCTGGATCTGGTCATAAAACGGGCTATACCATTCATTTAAAACGACATTGACCTGTACTCCAAACCAGATATTAAACAGGATAAAAGCCGAGCCCCAGACTGACCAACGCTGCCATGGATGTTGTGCTTTCCACGTCCAGAAGAGAGCAAATATGGCAGTGGCAAGAAAAAACCAAAGGTAGAACCAGAGAAACTTGGCTGACCAGAAACGACTGATACCGATAGCGAGACTTTCCTCAGAATAGCCTTCAGGGAAACCCAAATAGACTCCCCATCCTGATCCGCCAGTATGCCAAAGCACAAGATTAAGGATAAACCACAAAATCAGGCTGCTAAAAAACCAGACAGGTTGCGGAAAAAATGACTTGAACATGCTGACCGAGTTCTCCTTCTATATTTGGGTCATCCAAATGACGCCTAGTTTATTCTTATTTTAGACTTTTACTGTTATAAAGCATTAATTTTCAATTTAGTTTAAAAAATAACATAGCGATGCATAGTCCCTTATAAAATTTATTTTTATAGATTTTCAAAACGTATTTTTCTCTTAATGAGTCTTTTTATTCTTGATCAGCCTATCTAAAGCTCCAGAGGCAATCAGGCACATGAATCATCAAGTTTTTGCCTTATGTATTTTTAAATCCTGTACATCAGTACGGCCTATCTGTTTTATTACAAACGAATATAGCTTCTTAAGGTTCTATAAATAGAATAAAATCAAATACTCAATAATGGTTTTATAGATGTTTAGATAAAAGGTTTTGCTGCTACTGAAGTAAATAAATCATTGACCCAGTTCTCATTTTTCGCAGAAATAGTTAAATTTTCAAAAATCATGCTATGATTTAACTCTCGAAAAGTAATCTTATTTTGGAATAAAACTATGGAAAGTTCGGTAATTGAATTACTTAAACCATTGACCTTAGAAAAGGAAAATTGCACCCCGATTATTTTTGAGGCAGGCACTGTTTTGAAAGTGGTCATGCAGACTCCCACCAGTCTTTTGGTCAGTAATGATGATGACTTTAACTTCACAATTCCTTTAAAAGATGAAAATGAGCTGTGGAGAGAGCTCTAAGCACTTTCTCCATTTTGAACAGACGGGTTGTATCTGTGCCAGCTGCTGAATTGATATGATACGGCCCTCAACTAAGCTTCCTTTTGAATGTAAGTTATCGTTATTTTATTCCCTTCTTAAAATTCATTTCTCTTCTTTTCTGAGAAGTCCTTAGCAGTCTAAGCGGGATATGATTCGTACAAAAAATAACTTTATAGTTGAAAATCCACCTATTTTTTGGCCTGGACTAAATAATTTTCACCCGTTTTTCCCCTTTTATGTAAGTTCCAGTACTTAAAGGATCTTCTTTCCTTACACACCTTTTTCTTTAGCTTAACTTCACCTAAGCTCAACTTCTTGATTTTGAAACTTGAATATTCTAGCTATTTATGACCAGTAAATTAAAAAATATCAGTCTATATGAGTGACTTTTTATACCAAATGATAAAATTAAAAATCTAATAATGAGAAAAATTTAAATCTGTAAAACTAATTTCAAAAACCCTTAAACATCGTCTAATTTGTTATATCCGATCTAAAGAAAATTATAGAGCAATAAATTATTATCCTGTAACATTCTAATAGCCCCCATATCTTCATGACCTTTTATATATTTAAAAAATAATAATTTCAACAGCTTGTCTTCTATTTTTTTCACTCCAAGAATAGGGTTAATTATTTTCATCCAAAAAATTCATTTTAAATAAAATTAACTTATATTATCTACATTTAAAATATATCAAATTTTAAAAAAAAATACCAAATTATAGCGATTAAAATTTCAAACAACTCAAGCAATCACATTGAATATTATGGCTTAAATAAAAAATAATCCTAAATAAAAATCAATTAATAAAAAACAGTCAGAGCATTATCTTTAAAATTTATTAAGAATAATATCTTTTACATTAAAAATATTTCCAAATTTTACAAAGTAACTGTACTTGTTAAAAATGTTTCTTTTCTACACTTAAATCCAGTCTGTTAAATGAAATATGCTATAAATTTATTAGATTAAAAATTAATCAGGCAGTTTTAGATTTTAAATTAATTTTATTTCAAATACTTAGGTAGAGTTTATGTCCGCTCAACACTCTGATCAAGATGTAGAAGATTCACTTATAGTGCCTTCTCCTCTATTAGCTCAAGTGATTTTAACTCAACTCAATCCAGTTATTTATTCTCATAAACTTATTTTATTTCTTGATATTGATGGAACTATTTCTGAATTCCATCCTGATCCAACAAAAAATATAATTAAAGATGAAACCTTAAATACCTTGAAAGAGCTACAACAATATATTGAGTTGGTATTAATCACTGGACGTTCTATTGCACAAGCTCAAAAACTTATTTATCCCTTTGACTGGAATATTGCCGGCTCACATGGTCTGGAATTAAACTATCAATCGCATTTAAGTCATTTAATTGATTTAAATTCTGAGCAATTTGAATTATTAAAAAATTATATTACTGAACATAGCGCTCAGCTTCCTCAGATTCGAATAGAAAAGAAAGACTATTCGGTCGCACTGCATTTTCGTGAACATCCACATTTAGAAGATCTGGTGCATACATTTGCATTGGATTGTCTGACCCACTTTCAAGCATTTGAACTGAAGGCCGGGAAGTTTGTATTTGAGCTGGTACCCAAAGGTGCAAACAAAGGTTCAGCCATTCAACACATTCACCAGCAAGCTCATTTAAGTGATCATTACCCTATTTTTATCGGTGATGACCTGACCGATGAAGCTGGCTTTCAGGTGATTAATAGCTTAAAAGGCTGCTCCATTAAAGTCGGCACGGGCAACACCGTAGCACAACATCGGCTCGAAAACGTAACACAAGTACAAGCTTTTTTAACGGAGCTTTTAGCATTATTTAAAGCACAACAACAACAATTATTGGAGAAATCACATGTCAAAACTCATTGTGTTATCAAATCGTGTGAATCTACCTAACCCAGACAATACACAGGCAGGTGGATTAGCGGTAGCTTTGCAGGATGCTTTGCAGGATATTGGCGGCATTTGGGTCGGCTGGAATGGTTCCAGAGTCGATCATGGCAAAGAGCAGAAGTTTCAAATCCTCAAACATCAGAATGTTGAATATCATACGAGTCCTTTGACTGAGCCCCAATATCAGGGTTTTTATTGTGGTTTTGCCAATAATGCCTTATGGCCGCTGATGCATGATCAGCATCAACTTGTGGATTATCAGCCGCAGGATTTCAAAACCTATAAGGATGTCAATTTACGCTTTGCCAAGCATCTGAAACAGGTCGCCTCTCCCCATGACATCATCTGGATTCATGATTACCATTTTTTAAGTGTGGCGCATTACTGTCGAAAACTGGGTATGCGTAACCGTATTGGTTTCTTCCTGCATATTCCTTTTCCTGAACTGAAACTCTGGCAGACTTTACCAGCCTATCAGGATCTGGCGCATCATCTGGCTCACTTCGATGTACTCGGATTTCAAACCCCACGCGATCAGAAAAACTGTATCCAGTTTCTGGAACAGACCTTAAAAATCAAGCATCGTCATGATGAAATCCTGAATTATCAGTCAAGACGGATTTATGTGAAATGCTATCCAATTGGCGTGCATCCAGTTCAACTGCAAAATCAGGCGGCTGATAGCCAGCTTAGCAAATTGCCTTTTGATCTCGAGACAGTCCGTCCTTATAAACGCATTATTTCGGTCGATCGGATTGATTATAGTAAGGGCTTGCTTGAGAAAATCGGATCCTTGCAAAGCTTGCTGGAAGATCAGCCCGAATTTAAACATCAGTTTCAGCAACTGCAAATTGCCTGCCCATGCCGACTGGATGTCAAAACCTATAAAAACCTGTATGAGCAATTCCAGTCTGCCGTGCAGGAACTCAATACCCAGCATGGCACAGCAGACTGGCAACCTTTCGATTGCAGTTATGAAACCTTAGGTCATGAAGCCTTAATGCAACTGTATCGTAAGGCAGATATTTGCTGGGTAAATTCGATCCGGGATGGTATGAATCTGGTGGCGAAAGAATATATTGCGGCGCAGAATCCACTCGATCCGGGTGTTTTGATTCTGTCTAAATATGCCGGTGCTGCTGAACAAATGAAAGAAGCCTTACTGGTCGATCCTTATGAGCATGACAGTATGTCCAAAGCCTTGAAAAAAGCGCTGCGCATGTCTAAATCGGAGCGTTTAGAACGTTATCGTTATTTAAGCCAAGGCTTGAAAAACTTCGATATTATTCGCTGGCGAGATCAATTTATCACTGACTTGAAAAAATCACAGAGTGTACGAATCTATCGTCCGGTGGCTAGCGGAATTTCTACCCAGTTCAGTGTGCATGCTTAAATACACACCTGAAAAAAACACCAGCATTATGCTGGTGTTTCATTTTGTAGCGGAGAGATAAGCTCTTCGGCTGCTTGTGCATCTTTTGGATCTGCAGTCAGATGATTCAGGATCACAATACTGAATAGACCTATCGCAATCACACTAAACACCAGACTCAAGCCAATAATTTCACTGCCGAAACCGACCAATGCCGGTCCGATCAGTGAACCTGTGTATGCAAATACCGATACATAGGATAATGCCACATGTGAAGCCAAGGTTTTTTGACGGCCTGCACGTGAAAACATTAACGGTACAATATTAGCACTGCCCAGACCGAGAATGGCATAGCCCAGCAACACTACTTGCCAGACTGGTGCAAAGACCACAGTCAATAAACCGGTTGCAGCCAAAATTGCACTCAGTAGAATGGTATTTTTTTCACCAAACTGTTGAATAATGAGATGTCCGCTGAAACGGCCCAATACCATCAAGGCCGCAAAGAAGCTATAAGCCAAACCAGTTTGAGCCGCTGGCAAATTGAACTGGCTGGCAAGATAAATCCCGCTCCAGTCCATCGCTGCGCCTTCGGACAGGAACGCCACAAAACAGATCAAACCGATGCCTAGAATCGCCCAGGTGGGTGCTGCTTTTGTCGCTGACTGTTCTGATGAGGAGGTTTCCTCTAGCACTGTTTTTGGCTCAATCCCCAAGCTAAAAGGAATAGCCAATATTGCAATCAATAGCAAAATCGCACTGACAATAACTGCGCCAGTTAAAGGCGCTAGACCGAATCCCATTAACGTGGTCATTCCCAGCACACCGGCCAGACCACCGAGGCTACATACGCCATGGAAACCCGACATTAAACTTTTAGCAAGTTTTTTCTCAACCTGTGCGGCCTGAATATTGACTGTCACCCCCAAAGCACCAGCACTGGCCCCAAAGAAAAACAGGCTGATCGCCATCATCAAATGATTCGGGCTATACGCCAAAGCAGGCAAAATAAACAAAAATGCTATTAACACCACAGCTAGAACCGCACGGCAACCTAATGTATTGGCGAGTCGGCCTGCCAGTGGCATCGTCAGCATGGATCCAATTCCGGCACAGAGTAATAACAGACCAAAGTCTGCATGATTGAGTAACAGGCGCTGCTGTGCATAGGGAATTAAAGGTGCCCAAGCTGCGGTACTAAAACCCAAGCTAAAGAAGCACAATGCAGTCGCTATTTTCTGCCATAGATGGGGTGATGGAGACTGAATTCGAGAAAGCAGAGTTTGATTAAACATTGTATTACCTAAAAAGAAGGCTCAGGCATCCATTACCGATCATCCATAGAAAAACCCCACTGACTTATAGCTGAAATGTATAAGTAGGCGGGGCTTAATTTGCGTGAATTATAAACAGAATAATTTTAAATGGAATAGCTTTTAGGCGCTAATTTCGAGATTTTTTACAAGTGGCTGATTGTATAAAATTTATAATTTTGTAATTTTATTTGCATAGGCTGATCGGTTTTTCAGCGGCTTCTTTAAGCTCCAGATTTTGCAGAAAATGTGCGAAACCGGCTGCAATTTTTGAGCTAAGCCGACTGCTGGTGGTCACTCTGAGCTGATTCGACCAGATAATCTTTGCCCCGACATGTTCTAGGCGATGGATGAAATCGACATCTTCATGACAGTCCAGTTGCTGAAAGCCGTTTACCTGTAGATAAGACGCGGCTTTAAAACATAGATTTGCCCCATGAATATGACGGTGATCCATCTTGTCCTGATAATGACTCAGATAAGTCTGACGGGCTAATGTGCTTAAATGCCCCCATTCATCCAGATCGACCACCCCACAAATCACATCCGCCGGTTGGTGCTGCAACATGACCTGAAACCAGTCACGCTGTACAAAAGAATCGGCATCGGTACAACAAATCCAGTCACAACCCTGCTCGATCATGTGCTGAACGCCTAGATGACGTGCCTTTCCTACATTTTTAAAATGACAACTGATCGTCTGGATTCCCGACTGCTGAACTTTGCTTGCAGTAGAATCGGTGCAACTGTCTAAAACCACCAGAATCTTGATCTCGGGCAGAACTGCTAATTTTCCCACATGCTGAAAGAAGTAAAGTCGTGCATATTTTAATGCTTTCAGGCAACGTTCAATATAGGCTTCTTCATTACAGGCCGGAATCACCACCGCAATTTTCTTCATTTCAAGCCCTCCAGCTCTGCCACAGATTGCGCAGAATTCAGCCACAGATCGACCAGAAAGTCTGAATCCTGTACGCTGAGATTATGCTTATATTTTAACTGGGCTTTTAATTGTCGATGTACCTCTTCACCATTTAAGCTAAATCCTGCAATCGGCGCGCGCCAATGACAACTCAAGATACATCCACCGGGTTCGAGTGCAGTATGCAACCATGCCAGCACCTGTTGTAATGCGGCCGGATCTAAATAATATAGAATCTCACTAACCACAATGAGCTGAAATTTCTGTTGCGGCAAATGATCTGGCACAATCCGCTGTAGTACCTGTACATGCGGATAAGCATGTAAACGCTGCCGAGCCAATTGAATAGCAGTTTCGTTGGCATCCAGACACATTAAAGTTGCTGTTCGCTGTGCCAGTTCCTGACTGAAGATGCCATTACTACAACCAATTTCAATCGCGGAGTCAAACTGCAAACGCGGCAAGACCGCCAGACAAATCTGCCGTTTGCGCTGTTCATACCAGCGTTGTTCATAGTGCCAGGGATCTCCCTGATTCAGCGCATACAAGGCATCAAAATATTCCTGATCATAGGCTACTTTACTATTCATACAGATACACCTCCCAGGGTTGTAAAATACGCTGTAATGCCTGCTCTGGCAGAATGGGTGCCTGTTCTATGCTAGGGTCAAGCTCGATCTGACTCTTAAAACACCGCGCAGCTCGAGACTTATAGTGCAATTCTCGATCAGTCAATTTGAGTTGATGAGCGATGGTCCAGGGAATTCTGGTATCTCCAGGTGTGGCCCAATGCCAGGCCCAAATCAGGACCTGAATACAGGATAAGTGCCGTTCGGTTGCTAGCTGTTGGGTGACCTGCCCTGTAATTTCATGATCTGGATGTCCATCATGCACAAAGGTGGTAATGAGCACATCATTGGGCTGCAAATAAGATTGCAAATGCTGTTTCAGCAGTTCTCGCTGTTCTGCGACCTGGCCATCCTGAATATCCAGCGCAATCCGCAGAATATTCTGCTTCAATGCTAACTCTTCCAAAGCTGCTCGCGTTTCAGCAGGACGAATCTGGTTCAACTCTTCCGGGTTATACAAAATCGAGTCTGGATGGCTGGCGGTACCATTGGTAACGGCAAAAAGTACAATCTGATATCCCAATGTGTCCAGACGCTGAATCAGACCGCCACAACCCAAAATTTCATCATCCGGATGCGGGGCAATAATGCAGACTCGGGCATCTGATGGAATAATGCTGGGAATATCGAATTCCGGCATCTGTTGCAAAATCTGGCAAGAGCGCCATTCTTCAAGCCGTGTACCTTCGCCATGGATGACACGGTCTTCGACAATCTCGTGTCTTATAATGTCCATAACTCTTCCTCCTGCACACTCAATTCACCAATCCGTTCCAGATCAAAGGCGGCATGGCTCTGACGAATAAACACCGGCAGATCGGCTGCAAGTCGGGCAAAATGTGGCTGCTCGCAATACGGTGCAGCGCCAAGGGCCTTACCCACCTGAGTCAGCACGTTTAAAGCGGTCGCTTCAACCTGAGCACGCAAGGCCTGAATCTGTAATTGATGGGGAAATTTAGGCTGCTGATCAATTAAATCTGCGACTTGATAAAACAAAGCCTGTGTCGCTAAAAGCTTCCGACTGATTTCGCCGAGATACATGGCCTTATAGGCATGCGGTTTTAACAAGACAGCCTGTTTTAAATATTCAGCCAAACGCACGGTTGCGCCGTACCAGCAGGCAGCCACGCCGGCAGCGCCATGCCAGAAGCCCGCCCGATCCAGATAAGCATTCGGCGCTGCAACTTTTTTAGCATTAACCTGATTCAGTTCAAGTCGGGCAGTCAAGGTATGCTGCATGCCCACCGCCTGCCAAATGTCCGTATGATGCTGAATACCTGCTTGTTGCAGATCAAGAATCAGCAACTGTGATCGTTGCTGCTCATCACGATAAGTCAGCAGACCATATTGCACCCAGACCGAGGCAGAACACCAAGGCTTTATTCCTGTAAGTTTTCCGGCGTCTAATGTTAAAGGGCTTGGCCCGCCTTCTGCCGCCCAGACTGCCCATAGACCTTTTTGCTCTAGCGGAATATTCAGTTCATGCAAAATGGCCAAGGCATCCAGATGTGATTCAAACAGTTTGCCCAGACTCAGATTGCTTGCGGAAACCTGACTAAGCATCCGCCAGCGTTTTAAGGTGTTTCCAGAAGCGGGATAAGGAATCTGATCGGAAATCGATACCAGTTCCATCAGGGTCTTAGGAATTTTTTCTTCTAGCTCCAGCGGAGAATTTTCAAATCTTTGTAATATTGAACCGAGGTTCATGCAGGCTCTTCCTCATCAAATACGGCACTATTGTTATGTTTTAAAGTCAGTTAATGGGAAAGTTTTCGCATTTGTTTTAACCGTGTGGTCAGGCCTAATACCTTACGGCGTGCCATGATTTCTTCTTCATTGAAACAAAGTTGCTGCATCAGTTCAGCTAAAGGCAAATGGTTATGCTCAATCAGATAGATGTCCTGTTCTCGATTCCATTTGGCTTGCTGTACCTGTGCCAATAACTTTTTGGCATCCGGTCTTACCATATTATTTATCCATTTTGAAACCAGAAGGATAGAAGCCAAGGCTCCTATCCTCTAGTCGTTTAGGCAGGAATGCTTTCTGCAACCAGTTCACGCGCCCAGACACGATGGTTCATGATCAAAGTCTTGAAGCTGTCTTGTACCGCGTCAAACTGTTCATGCGCCAAAGTCCCTTCATCCCTGATCAGGCGCAGATCTTCAATCAGCTTGGCTTTATCGCCCAGGAAGATAATCGGTTTCAGGTGCTTATACGCTTCCAGCAGATAATGAGTCGCCACACCATCTTTCATCACCACATCATAATTATCACCATCAGTAATCACCACGGCATCATAGGCAATCGATGGCTCGGCTTTTTGCATACCGTCAGAAGGAATTACCTCGCCTTGCTGACCCAGTACCGGACCCGGTTTCGGGGTCAGTACATCGACCACAGCACCCTCTGATTCTGCCCAGGCTTGAACGGCTTTGATACTGGCCTCATTGGCTTTATCGTGTACCAGTAGCGCGATTTTCCGTGCCTTAATATCTTCGGGTTTAAAGGCCTCGAAAGATAAACGCGGTGAAACCTTTACCTCTGGCAATGTTGCCGCTTTTTTCTCTGCCGGAATTTCAATGCCCAATTGATCCGCGACTTGTTGTGCCAAGTCCAAGTCGATGTTACACAGCACTTCCAGTACTTCACGCTCACGAATATATTTGCGTTCTACCTTGCTCAGTTCGAAGACATAGGCATCGACAATATGTTTTTGCTCATGGGGTGCCTGGCTGCGATAGAAAAGACGAGGTTGACTGAAATGATCACTAAAAGATTCACTGCGCTGACGGATCTTGTGACCATCAATACGTTCCTGATAGCTTTCAAAACCACCATCTTGTGCTGCTGGCGGAGCTTCAGCCGGCCAGTGATCATCAATCGAGTTTGGTTCATAACTGGCTTGACCGGTATGTACAATACGCTGATGTAACCCGTCACGCTGATTATTGTGGAACGGACAAACCGGCTTGTTGATTGGAATCTGGTGGAAGTTTGGACCACCTAAACGGCTGAGCTGGGTATCGGTATAGGAGAACAGACGTGCTTGTAATAAGGGATCATTGGTAAAATCTAGTCCCGGCACAATATGTCCCGGACAGAATGCTACCTGCTCGGTTTCACCAAAGAAATAATCGACATTACGGTTCAGCACCATTCTGCCAATCGGCGTCACCGGCACAAGTTCTTCCGGAATAATTTTGGTTGGATCCAGCAAATCGAAATCATATTTCATTTCATCTTCTTCTGGAACGACCTGTACACCGAGCTCCCATTCTGGATAATTCCCGGATGCAATCGCTTCGTATAAGTCACGACGATGGAAATCCGGGTCTTTACCCGCCAGTTTTTGTGCTTCATCCCAGACCAGTTGGGCGAGACCCTGTTTTGGCGTCCAGTGAAATTTCACAAAAACCGCTTTATTTTCGGCATTGATCAACCGGAAGCTATGCACCCCAAAGCCTTGAATGGCTCTTAAATTACGCGGAATACCCCGATCTGACATGGCCCACATCACCGCATGCGCTGATTCAGGCACTAAAGAAACAAAATCCCAGAACGTATCATGTGCTGATGCACCGGTTGGAATTTCAGTTTGTGGCTCAGGCTTCACCGCATGTACAAAATCCGGGAACTTGATCCCGTCCTGAATAAAGAATACCGGCGCATCATTCGCCACCAGGTCAAAATTACCTTCTTCAGTATAGAATTTGGTCGCAAAACCGCGAATATCGCGTACAGTATCTGCCGAACCACGCGGCCCCTGTACCGTAGAAAAACGTACAAATACCGGCGTTTGTACACTGGTATTGGTCAGAAAGCCTGCTTTGGTCAGTTTTTCATTGCCTGGATAAGCTTCAAAAAAACCATGTGCACCGACACCACGCGCATGCACAATACGCTCCGGAATACGTTCGTGGTCAAAATGGGTGATCTTTTCACGCAGAATAAAATCTTCCATTAAGGTCGCACCACGAACACCTGCTTTAAGACTGTTCTGGTTATCTGAGATTTTAACGCCCTGATTGGTGGTGAGTGTCTGCTCGGTTGCATCGCTACGATATACGTCAAGCTGCTCACTCTTTTTATTGGTATTTTGCTTATCTAAACCATTTTTGCCTGTGGCTGGACTATTCGCCTTAATTTTCATGATGTTTTCCTTGCTGAGATTGAGTTTAGTGCAGATATTTTTGTCTATCTCAAAGTCGCTTGAGCTTATATGTCTCGCATGGGTTGGCCAATAACATGATTCCCGCAAACCCAGTTGCTACAGCCAATTCTGTCTCAAGTCAGCACTTCATCTCTGTGTTCTGTCTCGTAGGATTTTGCTTTCTGGGATATTGTTATTGACCGCGCCTGTGTCCTAACATAACTGCATTTAGGAAAGAGGTTTATTATTCTTTGTTGTGCCTTGTTTAATTAAGGCAGCGTTGTGTTATTTTTTTATAAACCCCCTCTTTTTTTATGATCTTTGCACACAGCCATCTCATTCATTTAAAAGAGATATAAAATTTTAGTCATGCTATGTTGCAATAAAAGTTCTTCAGGCAAGATGTGATAGTGCATACAAATCCGTCATCATGAATCAGTGCAATATTTCCATTCTGAAATAGCTAAGGCTTTTTTCAACGTTCTAAATCTGTTGGGATAATTATCGCTAGGTTGATAAAGAGAAATAAAGTTTATTAAATTGAAAAGTTACAATCCTCTCTGCAGGCTATACATAATGACTAAACTTCCTGCCTGTCTATTGATCTAATATCTATAACTTATAAACACTTAAATCTTTCAGCTTGTTCATATTGATAATGGAAATTAAGTTTCAATTCGGGAGTCATTATCAAGATCAAACCCTCGTTTGACTCAAACTTCGAATACATCTGACTTTATTTTAATACACAGCATGTTGTTAAATTTTAAGGAGTAAGAGCATGGCCTCTTCTAAAAAAGAATCTAAAGCAATGAAAATTGATATCGGAATTTCGCATGATGATCGTGCCAAGATTGTCGACGGTTTATCCCGACTATTGGCGGACAGCTATACCCTGTATTTGATGACCCATAATTTCCACTGGAATGTCACCGGCCCCCAATTCAATAGCCTGCATAATATGTTTATGACCCAATACACCGAGCAGTGGAATGCGCTGGATGTGATTGCTGAACGTATCCGGGCCTTGGGTTTTGCAGCACCTGGCACCTATAAACAGTTTGTAAAACTGACCTCTATTAAAGAGGTTGAAGGGGTGCCAAAAGCTGAAGAAATGCTGCGCCTACTGGTCGATGCCCATGAGACCGTAGCACGTACCGCCAGAAGTATTTTTGCAGTGATTGAAGACGCCAATGATCAACCAACAGCGGATATTTTGACCCAGCGACTAGATGTACATGAAAAAACTGCCTGGATGCTCAGAAGTAGTCTGGATCAATAAAGCATGATTAATCGCATTTAAGAGCAAGCGGATGAGCGGGATGACACGAGGATTTTTCTGAGCCGATTAGAACAATCCCAAAGATATGACCTTTAAAATGAAGCACTAAAAACTTGGAGGATGTATGCAGTCGTGTACATCCTCTTCTCATCACCAGGTTTTAAGAATTGAGGCTTTTAGGCATTCAGGCATTCAGGCATTCAGGCATTCAGGCATTCAGGCATTCAGGCATTCAGGCATTCAGGCATTCAGGCATGAAAATAATTCAGCGGCAGTTTTAAATAGGAAATACCATTGGCCTCTGCTTCAGGAAATTGACCGCCACGTATATTGATTTGAATCGCCGGTAAAATCAGTTTTGGCATACCTAATTGGGCATCGCGCTGCTGGCGCATTTCAATAAATTCAGCTTTTGCCATCCCCCTGTGGATATGGATATTATGCTGCTTCTGGGTCTGAATATCGGTTTCACAGACAAAGTGATCACGGCTTTCCGGTAAATAGTCATGGCACAGAAATACCCGGGTATCATCCGGCAATTGATACAGTTTTTGTACCGAATCGAATAGCGTTGCCGCACTGCCTTTGGGAAAATCACAACGTGCAGTGCCATAATCTGGCATAAACAAGGTATCACCGATAAAGACTGCATTCCCGACCACATAACTCAGACAGGCCGGTGTATGTCCCGGCGTCGGAATGTTATAGGCCGGTAGTGAACCAATATTGAATTTTTCATGATCCGCAAACAGATAATCAAAAGGCTGCGCCAGATTGAACTGTTTCATATCCAGATGATAGATCGCGCCAAAGACTTCCTGCACAATAGAAATATGCTGGCTCATGGCAATCTTGCCGCCCAACTGTGAATGCAGATATTGTGCTGCGGTCAAATGATCTGCATGCACATGGGTTTCCAGAATCCACTCAACCTCAAAGTTCTGCTGTCGTATATAGGCAATAATTCGATCCGCATGTCTGGTCGATGTACTGGCAGAAGCGGCATCATAATCCAGCACACTATCAATCACCGCACATTTTCCAGTGGCCGGATCACCCACCACATAGCTAAAAGTATGGCTATCTTCATGAAAAAAATCTTGAATTACGGCGCTATGACTCATGATGATGCTCCTGACCATTGACGATGTAGATAAACCCCTGCCAGCATGGCCATAATAAAATAAGTAGCCTGATAGTGGCCTAAACCAATGAGTGTCAGACTGGGTGCCGGACAGATACCGGCAATTCCCCAGCCGATACCAAATAAAAGACTGCCGCTCATCAGTTTAGAATCAATTTTCTGATTAGTCGGTAACTGGATCGGCTCATGAAATACAGTTTTAGCTACCGGATTTCGCGTGGCTTTCTGAAAAGGAATAAAGGCGACCATAATCGCGCCCAGCATCACAAAGGCCAGACTCGGATCCCAGTCGCCAAAAACATCCAGAAAATCCAGAACCTTTTCAGGATTGGCCATACCGGAAATCATCAAGCCAACTGAGAATAAACCACCCCATAAAAATGCCAGCAGATTTTTCATTTTAGCGCACTCCAATCAGGTGACGAATCACATAAACTGTCATAAATCCAGCCCACATAAATACGGCTGTAGCCAAGATTGAACGTCTAGATAAACGGCTGATGCCACAAATCCCATGGCCACTGGTACATCCCGAGCCTAAACGGGTGCCAAAACCGACCAGTAAACCTGCAATGATCATCATCCAGGGACTGGTATTCAGTTCGATTTCAGGTTGTATACATCGTCCATAAGCAAATGGAATGATGATGAGACCCAATAAAAACCACAGAGCTGGCGTCTTGAAAATGCTTTTAGGATTAAGTACCTGTCCAATCAGACCACTAATGCCCGCGATCCGGCCATGAATATACAGATAGCCGACCACTGAAACACCAAGAAGTAAACCACCGAGAAAAGCGCTCAGGAAGTCATGCATCATATTTCACTTTCATCACTATATATTTTGATATTATATTTAATTAAATATTATTCAAGTTCTAGTCTGTTTAACTTATTTGATGGAAGATGATTATAGGCTCAAATCCAATGCATGCTAAGCTCTCTGGTTTCAGCCCTAGTCAGCTGTGACTAATAAAGAAATAATCTGGATCGGATCAATCTAATATTTGAAATATTGTCTAAGTTTCAATTGGATGAACCGTATGGGAATCACTTTCAATCCGGCCATCGACCAGATTAATGGTTCGATCACAGGTGGCGGATAGGCGCGGGTCATGTGTCACCAGCAGAACGGCGCAGTCGCGTTCACGATGCACTTTACGAAACAGCTCAAACATGTCGGCGGCGGTCTGCGTATCCAGATTACCGGTAGGCTCATCGGCCAGAAGTAAGGCTGGCTCTGTAATCAAAGCCCGCGCAATCGCAATCCGCTGTTGCTGCCCACCGGAAAGCTCGTTCGGTTTACGATCAGCAAACTTTTCCAGCCCCACTGCAGCCAGCAAATCCCGTGCCCGTTGTAAGCCTTGCTGTCCGGGTTTGCCTCGCGTCATCATCAAGGGCATTAAAATATTATCCAGTGCAGTAAATGCCTGAATCAGGTGATGGAACTGAAATACAAATCCAATACTATTGCCACGTAACGCAGTCCGGCCACGATCATCCATGGCACTGGTCGGCTGTCCCAGCAAATACAGCTCGCCACTACTCGGCTGATCCAGCAATCCCAGAATATTCAATAGCGTACTTTTTCCGGAGCCAGAAGGCCCAATCAGAGCAGCAAAATCCTGGCGTTCAATACACAGATCAATACCATGCAAGACCTCAATTTCATTGGGCTGACCAATATTATAAGATTTGTGCAGCGCTTCTAAACGCAGGACTTCTTGAGATGGTTCAGACATGACGAATCGCCTCCACCGGATCGAGTGCCGCTGCCCGGCGTGATGGTACTGCAGCGGCCAATACCCCTGTTAATGTCGCCAACAATAAAGCCAGAAGTACCAGCTCGATCGAAATCGGGATATAAAATAATCCGGGGCCAAAATTATTAAATACCCAGACCAGACCATAACTGGCTGCACTGCCAACGACCGAACCCAGCAGACCAAATATGGCCCCCTGAAACAGGAAAATTCTTAAAATTTGTGACTGGGTGGCGCCTGTCGCACGCAAAATACCAATTTCCCGGGTGCGCTGTACCACGCTGACGGACATGACACTGGCAATGCCAAAAGCCACTGAAATGGCAACAAAAACAATAATCATATTGGTAGACAGGCTCTGTGCAGTAATCGCATTCATCAGCTGTGCATTGGTTGAAATCCAGCTTTCAGCCTTTAATGAGGTCAGGCGCCCCACTTGGGCCGCAATTTCATCAGCCTCAAAAATATCGTTAATGGTCAGATCAATGACAGTTACACCACCGGGCAGGCCGAGTAAAGACTGTGCCTGTTTCAAGTCCAGATAAACATAACGCGCATCCAGTTCACGCACGCCCAGTTCAAATATGCCGGCAATATTTACCAAGGCACTGTTTTGCTGACCGGTATCCAGTCGCAATTTGCTACCGACCTGAACCCCCAGATCTTTGGCCAACTGACTGCCGATCAGTACATCGTCCGCGCCAACACGTAATTGACCACTGGTTAAATATTCTTTCAATGGAATGATCTGCTGATAACGCTCCAGATCCATTCCGACCAAGGCCACGGATTCAATCGCATCACCGCGTTGTACAAAGGCCGGCCCGGAGACCACAGGCGACACAGCAGTTAATATCGGCAACTGATCCAGTGTTTCGGTAATCTGCTGCCAATTATTGATGGAACGCAGTCGTTGTGCGCGTTTATCTTCCTGTAACAATTGCACCGTCCCGGCAGGCGGCGGCACAATCCGGTTGACTTCATCGGGTGAGAGCAGACGGATATGTGCCTGTGTACCTAATGTACGTTCGACAATATTGGCCTGTAGCCCCTGAATCAGGGCCGTGATAAACACAATCACCGCCACACCAACGGCGACGCCCACCGTGATCATAATGGACTGCGCGCGACCTTCGCGCAAAAAACTGATCGCGATTTTCCATTCGATCCAAAGCCGCTCGAAAAAGTTTTTCAATCGAATTTCACCGGTAATTCATTCTTGCTATCGGTCGCGTCAGTCGAGCTCATCAATGAGCTATCTTGTGGCTTGAGACGGACTCTCGCACCCTCTTCCAGTAACGATTCGGCATTGGCCAGCACCTGATCACCCTCACTCAAACCTGAAGTTACTTCTGACATGGCCAGACCCCGTAAACCTAAAGTCACCGGTTGGCGCTGGATTTTTCTATCACGTACCAACACGACCACTGCCTTATTGCCTTTAATATTGCTAAGCGCATCGTTCGGAATAGCCAGTGCCCGCTCCCGTTTATCTGTCTCGACATTGACCGATACGGTCATGTCCTGACGCAGAAAATCTGGCACCGGGTTGACGGTTAATCTGACCTCTACCGTGCCCCGCTGCGGATCAATGCTCGGTGCAATAAAGTTAATGCGGGCCGGAAAAGACTGATCCGGATAAGCATCGCTAATCACGGTGGCATTTTGCCCTAAGGCCAGTTGCGGTAAATTCCGTTCATCGAGTGGCACCCGGATTTCTGTATTGCCCGTTAAGGCAATGGTAAATAAGGTTTGTCCTGGTTGAACCAGATCGCCTGGCTCGACATCCCGTGTCAGTACTGTACCTGCGACCGCAGCCCGAATTCTGGTTTTTGCCAGTTGCGCCTGCGCCACTGCCAGCTGTTCCCGAAGCGATGCTTCTTCAACTTGTCCCGTAGACAATGCCGCTGCTTTTAGACGAACGGTTTCATAATTGTTGCGGGCAACTCTTTCTGCCTCTAAGGCCTGTTCTATTTCTTCAGCCGACAGGATACCCGCTTCGGCATTACGTCTCCGTGCTGCTTCACGACTGGCCTGTTCCAGTTGTGCTTTGGCACTGGCCAGTTCTGCTGTCGCCTGTGGTCGTCTGCTGGTGGCCAATTCAGTCAGTGCCAGTTCAGCCTGTCGTACTTGGGCCAGTAATTCATCCGATTTCAGCACCACCAAGAGATCACCAGGTTTCACCTGATCTCCTTCCGTGACCCGCCGCTCAAGTACTACGCCACTAATTTCACTGCCCACCTGAGCACGCGAGACTGTCGCCACGCGTCCGGTGGCCACTACATTTTGTATCAGCGGCATGGTGTTCAAGGTATAGCTTGGTAGAACCGGCCCCTGCCACCAGCGGAACAGAGCAAAACCGACTGCCAGTAACAATAAGATGATGAGCAAAATTTTATAGCGGGCAGCGCGCAACTGAGAATCTCCGGTTGATGCATCGAATATTGAATAAGAAAGATAACGCTTTATTTATTTTCTTCGAGTGTCTAATTTACAACAGGTTCCTGCATAGATTTATAGATATTTTGTTGAGTTTAAATGAAATGTTGGATTCCTGAGCATGTTTAGCCAGCACTTATCGATTTCAGCTAAAGTGATCTATGGCAGCTGCAACATTTGAATGAATGAGCTAAAAGTCCGCTGTATGAAGCGACCGCCATGTCAAAGATCTGGATAGCATCAAAAACAGGCTAAAACATCGTTGATTTAGCCTGTTTAATGAATGATTGATTTAATAATTTTACCCAATAACTGATCACGTTGCGACAGGCTTTCGCCCAAAGGCGCCAACCGGATTTCCTGATTAACTTTCTGCCAGTTTAAATCACGCGGATCTGCCTTCATGGTACCTAGGGATTTTACTTAAAAAAGCCCAGCAAAATAGAAACATTATTCAGCCTATTGAAAGGACACTATAATTTAGTGACGAGTAAAGCTCGGAGTATTTCAGGGTCTTTAACTGGCATCTATGCTTCGTTATGTGCATACCAATTAACCCATCGAAATAAGCCAACCATTCAAATTATAAAGTCATTGGCTTAAACAGGATGAGGGTTAAATTAATCTTTGAAATAAGCAAATACAGTTTCTAGCTATCTGAGAAACTATATTTTTCAATCTTATAACTAACTCTTATTATTCAAAACTTGCCGTTCGCTTGAATTGCAGAATTTCTCGTTCTGCCATATTATATTCACGCTGAACTTGCCCCAACTTATTGCTAGCTTCGTTATATTTTTCACGATAATACTTTCGTGATTCTTCCTTAAGATCAGAGTTATACATATTAGATTTTGCTGTCGCAATTGTATCTTCAATCGATTTTAAATTTTTATTCGCCACATAAAACTTATTCGCCACATTGTAATAAGGTCGTAAGTTATTTTGCATTTCCATTGGGCAACTCTGATATGTTCCTCTACCTTGTAATGCGTAATCAAAAATAGTTTGTGGATTGCAATAATTTTTTAGACCTTTTTTATAACCAGTGGTATAGGCTTCTGTGTCTAAAATAGCGTTGTGTTTCATACATGCTTGAGTACGCTTTTGCATGAATGAACCATTACCGTTATAACCATCATTCTGACCAATTAAACCCCAATTGGCAGATAAACACTCATTTTTAGACATAATTGCACAACCATTCAGCATAACAATACTGCCTAACAGCAACATTTTTAATTTCATGAAGTTCTCAAAATATTGGCTACAGTAAAAATCCCAATATGTATCAATACATATTGGGATTTCTAAGAGATTTTAGACTAATGTGATCGTACGAGTATTGTTTGCGACTTTTTTACCATTCACGAGTAATTCAGTATCAAGTAAGTATTGTCCTTTTGATACACTCGAAGGAAACTTCCAACTGAATGAATTTTCAAAATCGCCAGAACTATAGCCTTGGGCTGTTGAAACCTGAACATCTTTCACCAATTCACGTATCACTTTTCCATTTGCATCTTTTAGAACTAATTTTTCTTGGACACGCTGAAGAGGATCAGCAACACCTTCTACAACAGTCAAATCTGATTTTACTGTAATATTTTGGTTCGCTGCCACAGTTTGATTAGGTAAAATAACAGTAGAATACTGTTGAACCCTTGTTGTTTGAGGCAATTTCCCTTTATTGGCTTTCTTATATGCCGTTTCAACTTCAGCAGCTGATTTTTTCTGAATGGTGTGGGCATTAATCATTAAGCATCCTGCTGCAAAAACCGCACCGCCAATAGCAGCACCTGTTGCAGCATAACTACTATCACCCACAGATGCCCCAATTGCTGCACCAAGTAGTGCGCCTACTGCTGTAGACATTCCCGTATTACATCCCCCATTGGCTGACGTTGCCAATCCCCCTGTACTCGCACAACCTGAAATAACTAAAGCTGAGCTCAACATAGCAACAGATATTGTCTTTTTCATTAAATTTCCCTCTTAAAGTATAAAATGATTATTGAATTACCATATCGTCAAAGGCTGCTGATTCACCTGCTTCAGCCTGACGTAAAATACGTTTTGCTTGACCATTACTCGGAGAAGCAGACAATACTTCTCGAGCCAAAGATTTAGCCAAACCGTAGTTATTTGCATTTAATGCACGCTCTGCACGACTGAGCTGAGAATCAAAACGTGCTTCATTCTGACGACGTGCTGCTTCTGCTGCTAGTTTACGTGCAGCCTCTTCAGCTTTCTGACGTTCTATTTGAGCCTGTTCTGCCTGGCGTTGTGCATCTGCACGCTCACGCTCTGCTTGTGCTAAACGCTGTGCTTGCTCAACTTCTTGATGCATATTTTGCTGTGGAAAATTTTCAACTTCATTTTGTATAGTTTCACTTTCTATAGATGCTTCCAGCTCTTCTTCTTGTTGAAGATTAAATTCTTCAATCATCGATTCGATCTGTGGCAACAGCTCTAGGCCACCTACAAGTTCCGCATCAAGTTCTAATGCAGCAAGCAATGTCTGATGTGCTAACTCCAAGTTTCCAGCTTGCAAATACTCTTTTGCTAAAGTGAGTTTCTCTTTTGCAGAGGTGGCTTGCGCTTCTGCAGATACAACCAACTGCACAAAACTTGCATTAATTTTACATTCTGCCTGGTTGAGTTTGATGATACTCAATGCACGTGTCGGCATTTTTTCACTCAAAAAGCTACTAATTTCTGCATTTACATTTTCACAAGGATCAACCTGTGCCTCTTCGTCTATAGACACTTCTTCTTGTATATTTTCTTTACCACTAAACAAGAAAAAGATCACCATCAAAAGTACGATAAAGGCAATCGCAATATATTTAAAACTCGAGGTTTTTTGCTGTGGTGAATCTAACAGTGTAGGTTGACTGGTTGATGGTAGTTGTGGAGGGGTTACGATTGGAGCCGCAGGCTGTATCGGTTCAAGAGGCTCATCTGGTTCAGCATCTAAGACTGACAGATCACTTTGAAACTTGAGTTGATATTGTTCCAAACTTAAATATTCATTTGGAATATTTGCTAGATGCTTTAAACGTACAAAAATTCCTTCATTTTTTTTAAAGGCGTAACGATCATAAGTTCGCATGTTTTCAAGGGTCGAACCAACAATGATGACACCCACTAGCTCTTTATTGCCCTGCTTTGTGATGTGTTTAACTACAACCGATGAGTTTGATTTTTCTTCGATTTGAGCTTCATTTTGGCTTTGACTTCCAATTGAATCTTGATTTTCACTCAATGACTCTCTTGGAATGATTGGTATTTCCTTTGACTCTACAGGCGGAGTTTGGAGTTGAACGTCATGCAAAGTACCACAAAAAGGACAATATTTTACCTTGAGCTGTAGCTTCTGCTGACATTCAATACAAACCATCTCTTCGTTCTGCTTAGCCATGTTATTTAACCTATTACTTCTTTTTTGTGTTGAGCGTTGGCAGTATTGCCCTTTTTCAAGGACAATACTGCATGAGCAATTATTGTAAAATTGGCGGGATACTAGGAATTGGTGGCGGCACAGGTATTGCAAGCTCAGGGCATTGGGCAATTGCGATCCAATTAGCTAAACCTTCACGCCATACCATCGTTGCAGAGTTAATCTGTTGCTGCTGCAACATTTCAACTACTTTTGAATGAGGGTATGGTCCAAAGTTTTGCCCATTGATCGCAATATGATATTGATACTGGGGTTGCTGCAAAATTGGGGGTGGCATTGCGCCTGGAGTAGGTGGAGGTGTCATACCAGGCATCGCAAATGTCGCTATTGGTACTACATCTGCCATGCTATTTTTCACAAGAAGTTGTTCATGTATTTGTAGGATACTTGGTGACATATTCATCACCCACTTCAGGCGTCGACCTTTATTTGGTTCGCGAATTTCATCCTGATATGCATCTTCATCTGAATCTTTGAGTACTTCAGCCCATTTTTCCATTTCTTCGCGATATTCAGTTAATTCATATGCACGCTCGATCAATTCTTGAGGAATTTCCTTACGCTCAGCTAATTCGATCAGCTCTTTCTTTAATTCTTTTGCAATAGCACATGCAAAACCGACATGTTCAACTTGCGCACCCGTTTCATTTTGAACAAGACGAGGGGTATAAATCTCTCGTTCATAATGATCAACTAATGCAATTAGCATTGTTAAATTTGCATCACTGAGTGATTTAAATTTCTGCTGCACTTGATCATAAATGTTATCACGGTAAGTCTGAGGTAAACCATTTAAACGGAAACCACGTTCATTGCCTAAGCGACGCACATCGCCACGTGCGACCGCAAATTCATACTGCCCACTTGGAATCAAGCCTGGAACGTCACAACGCTTTAAAACACCCAACATCACTGCTTTTAAGTAGCATTTAAAATCATCAGCCAAGCTGTTTAATTCATCAGGTGTTGGTGCATATGGATGCTTGAATCGTGTTGAGTCAATATGCGTATGTAGTGGTGTTCTTTCACTTTCTTTACGGTAACTAGTACGCCAAGTCTCAATACCCCGTAAAATCGTAAGAGGAATACCTGATAGCTCGACATAGCAGACTGCTCGACCAGGTTCTCCGGTTTCGACAATCGACAATGCTTGAGCATTTAAGCCTAAACCACTTGGAATACATCCCGTCAGTTCATGTTTGTACTTTTTGCTAAATTGATCTGCACCATTCACACCGATAAAACATTTGAAACGGTCTGGTGGTGGGGTGAAATCACCGCCCATTTTGGCATCAACCCAAGGCATGGCACGCTGTAACCACTCAGTAAATACATTCTGACGTTCAACTACACTCATATTTTCAAGTGCTTTATACAATGCATCTTCTTCTTGATCATTTTGTTCAAAAATAACTAGACGACGCTCTGCCATGCGAATAATTTTAAGCAATAATGGTGTTTGCTGATCCGGGTCAACAAGAATTTTAAATAGCTCTTTTGAACCACCAAAATCCTTAAATGCTTCAGCCGCCCATTCACACATTAAACGAGGATCTATTTCACGCTCTTTTACATCGTCAGTTTCAATAATTTGTAAAGTTGCATGCTTGGTACGAATTTGTTGATGAATCACTTCGCGATCGTGATCAAGACGTTTCATCATATCTATGACAGACTCTTGACCACTTTGCAGGTCACCCATCACACCATTCCAAATTGTTTTTCCACTTTCATCCACACCCAAACTGTTACCTAACCAGTTTGAAATATCTTGCATCAGTTCAATGGCTTCTAAAGCTGCTTTTGCACGCAGGTGGAAAGAAAGAATATTTGCGATATCTTTACGCAGGTTATCCAACACTGCACGAGCTTGCTCTTCTTTATTCCCACCACCAAATATAGCTAAAAGCCCTTTACCCTTTGTTTCTTCTAAATCTTTCAGTTGCTTTTCATATTCATAAGTCAATAAGGCATCTTTAATCGCAGTATAACGATTGGCTGAATTTTTGAGCTGTAATGTAATACCTGAGTTAGCATTTTCAATACGGTCTTTAATTTGTTCGACTAGCGAAATCACATATTCGAAACCACCTTGTTCGTGATTATCTAAATATAAATATAAACGGCTTTCAATATCTTTTTTGAGACTTTCAAATAATGCTTTTCGACGTCGCATGACACGATCTTCAGCTGTATCTGCCATAGCATCTGTATTACGAATGACATCACGCATTAAGCTTTGCATTGTTTTGCGGACTTCATTTGCCCACTGTTCACGATCAATAATACTGATTTCACTAATACGCTGACTAACACGCTGACGTGTTTCTTCTGCGATATCTACTTCGACACCGTTCTGACCTGAGCGTAATAAAATATCTACAATTTCTAAATCCATAAATTCGGTATTTAACTCACGAATTTCTGGATTTTTTAATGTCGCAGCTGAAAACTCAGGAAGGTTATTAAATGGCACCAAATTGAGATTCATATTTTCGGCCATGAATGCATCACGCTTTTTTTCACTCGCCCGGTTAGCAGCAGGATTTGCGCTTGCTACACCAAAGAAGGCTTTAAGCATGTCCGCTGCCAAACTGTACGCATATTCATCATAGCGAGCACGACCAAGTGTGTCCAAAGTCGATTGACCAAATGCTGAATATGCACATGAATAATTCAATTTCATGTCACCAAAACGCCCTGTTGGTACAGGTGGTGCAAACATATGAATTTTATGTTGACGTTGATTTACTGCAACCGAACGTTTACGGTTGGCAAAGTCAGCAGAACGAAAATCCTCGAACAAAGTATCCGCAATCATTGAATACACGTCATTCATATTGTCCGTATGCTGGCGTGCGAGGTTACCGGAATCAATTAAATGAACTTCATCATACGGCTTCGATGCAAGCTGTGGACGATCATAATCATCCCATTTTTCAACATACTTTGAATGCCCAACCATTGCAGATTCAACTTCCATCAACGCTGCATAAGCATTGGCCTCAGTACGTGCTTTATTGGCACTTGAATAACCCGTCGGTAAGAACAACATCAACTCTACATCAGCAGCTTCAACTTCGTTGCTTGCTACCCATTTAGATAACCACCCCATATCCAAAAATGAACCTGATCCTGTACCACCCGCCACAGAACCCAAAACCACGATACGGAATTTACTTGTATCCAGCTGTAGATTTAATTTTCTCAGCATGTCATCGCGTGATAAACCTGCTTTTAATGTATTTAATTTTGAGCGAATTTTGTCACGTGTTTTTGGATATTTATCAAAGAAATATAAACGTGATACAGATCGAATCTGTCCCGCACCTTTTGCAGGATCAATGCCTAATTCACGAATTTTTCTCGGTGTTAACGGTAACCAATTTTGAATATGAGGATAACGACTCAGTGATGCATCATCACGGCTATATTTCTCAATATCAAAAGACTCTACAATTTTTTCATCATCCGTAAACTTGACTAAGTTATATTGCAAATCTTCAGTTTGTGCACGGCCACTATCAATAATTGCACCCTGATCTAAGTCAAAATGCATAAATTGTGCAATTGGAAACTGTGATAAGTTTTCTAAGCGAACATTATCACTGCCCCAACTTGCATTTAGAATACGACGACGTACACGCATCATCACTTCCATACCTGTACCACCGACACCAATATAAAGTGTTGGGCGGAGTTTTACGGTCTGCTCTGCTGCTTTGGCTGCAGTGCCTGTGTTGACATTTTGCGTTTCCGTCATTTTCTTCCCCTATTTTTGCTTATTTTTTAATTACTTAACTTATATTCAGTGCTTAAGCACGGCTTGATGTGAATGCCAGGACAGCACTTAGCAATGCAACAACACCTAATGGCCCCAAAATAAGCAGAGATAAGAATTTCACTGGATTGACTGCTGCCAAGACTGCACCAATGGCAACTGCAGCAAGGAAAATAAATAACCACCAACCTGCCATACTTGCTTTGCTCGGAGAAATACGTTTTTTTACCAAACTATTGCTGAAACCACGTTTTGCAAAAAAGAAAGCGATGAGAAGAACAACGATAATTCCTCCAGCAATCATGAGATCGCGAGAACCAGTTTCTTCTTGAACTGTTGGAACATTCACTGCTTGAACAGTTTGCGCTACTGTAGCTGTTTCAGTTTGAGCTTGTTCATCTGCTGTTGGTAAAACAAAACCGTTATTTGTATTTGACTCTGACATATATCCCCCTGGATGTTTATTAAACTTACTATTTAACGAAGTATTACACTAAATTTTTTATCTATAACTTGAACAGATGCGTCTGAAATACCACGTTTCACAATCGCAATTTCTTCCCCTGAATCACCATAAACACTCATCTTGGAAAATGGTTTTAATTGGATGGTTTGTTTTTTCAAGCCATTAACCCAAACATCGTATTTTTTACGTTTTGAACTCAATGCCAAAGCCAAAATGCCGAATACAAGTGCCAATAAAACCCCTGCAATCATGACTACAACTGGCCATAATGGATATTGCAAACGGAATTGCACAGGAATTGTGGCTGTGGAAGACTGAATACTTTGTGGTGCAACAAAGACATCCGATAAGGGGTCACCAGGAAATAAATTTTGCAAATTCTGTTTAAAATCTTCAGATAAGCTCAGCTTCTGCTCATACAGAGTCACGTCAATATTGGCAGGAATCGTAACTGCCTTACCCATTGCCTTAAACACTTCCCAAGACCATGGAGACACAATTAAATGCGAAGGAATTGGCACTTGAAATTCTAGCTTCGTGTTGTCTTTGGTCATCAAAAGAATATCTGATTCAGAAATCTGAATCGGTGCTTGCATACCATTGGCCAATCTCAACTTTGCTTCAACGCGTGTTGCAGCAATGTTGTAAGGATAAAATTTGTTTTTTAGATCTGCTGTTAGCTTCAGTTCAGGAATAACATCTTTAGGTTCTAAATTAAAAACCAAGGTTTTTTGATCAGATGCTAAAGAAGCATGAATCGTAGACGAGTTTTTCACACCTGTTGGAATGAGTTGAACTGGTTCTTTGTCTAAAGGTTTTAACAATGCAGGTTGCTGGGTGAAAACCTTTTCCATTTGACCTGATTGAACCAAATGATTTAATTCAGTTTCAGCCTGATCACCATAAGCCAGGGCATAAACCATTAAGCCAGATGCATTAAAATGTTGTCCTTGCACAGGCATTTTTAATGGATATGCCATAACTTTGTTAATGGCAGGATCTAAATGTACCAGCTCATAGAATTCTTTATTGCGCTCAGCCGTAGCCGCATCATTATTTGGACTATTTTTATTGTTAGTAAAAATCCAAATAATGCCTGACTTTTTCGCAAATGGACCTGTAATCGTGGCAACGACAGCTTCTTTAAAATCGGTATCTGCATAGGCTTTATCAGATTTTTTCGCGATGCTCTGTTGGCTTAATTGCTGACTAATATTTTGTTTACCGGCGCCTTGATAAATCACCGTAGGTGATTTAGACACAGCATTGCTTTGGTTAAACATTGCTACCGCAATAGTGTCACTCGGTTGCGTGACGGTTTGAACCACAGCATTTACAAGTGGTTTTAATTGCGAGTTTTGATCTTGGTAAAAGGGTTCCATCCAACCAGAGTTTTGGACTAAAAATGCATGTTGTCCTGCACAAGTCAAAGATGATATAAGGCTAACTAAAGCCATTAATCCTATTTTCTTCATGCAGCAAGCTCCCAGCCTAAGATTTCAGTTAAGCTAGGGTTATAAAAATACAAAATGTTTTGATGAATAAAGAATCTTGACTGCAACGGCTTTTCAACTTGAACACGATGAAAATCTATGAGCCCATCATGCGTATCTATAAATAGCATAATATCCTGTTTAGACTCATCTGCAAGTTTCTGCTCAATACCTATATTTGTATCTGTATCAAAACTAAAACCTAAAATTAGTTGGTGCTTTTCATCCTCAATAAGTGGAACCGTAAAACGATGTGTTGGTTCAACACCAACTTTTTCTTTCCAAATATCTTTTACGTCAAGTTTGTCACCCAGGTAGAATTTTGAAAAGCCAGTGGTAAAACGAAATAAAGAAGGTTGTACATGTGGTTTTTCTGCATCGAGCTCGATATAACACCAAGGTCCTTTCTCAGCATTCTGACTTGTACAGAATTGGTAGAAATTACCTTTTCTATCATCATAAGGTGCGCCAAAACGAAAATCAGGCTTATATCCTGGTATCCACATCTCGTAAACGACCCTTAGCTCTTGATTATCAAGCCCCTCAAATTTTAAAATCAACTGGCCTGATTTACCAATCCAAATAATACGTCTATTGTCATACACTACTTTTTCAAAATAAATTTCTGATGCTGGATTATTTACTACTACTGATGTCTGCCGAGTAAGTACATCAACAACCTGCAGCTGATTATTGATCAACATTGGTTGTAATATTTTTTTATTCCAATATACAGGCATACCCAAACATGGATTATGTTCAGTCACATACTGCGTCTGATATCTCAACGATAACCCATCAATAATAACTCGTGCCAAACCAGCTTTAGTCGGAATATATAAATGAGGTGTTCCATCTGCACTCATAACACCTAAAAGGTGTAAATATTCTTCTATTGGTTCTGGGCAGCGCTCTAAACGCGGACCTTGATTACTTAAATCTAGCCATTCATTATTATATTGGCTCCAAATTGATAGACTTCCATTTACTTTATTCAATGCTATTAGCTGAGGAATATCTGTACCTGTTTTAATAGACACAAATTCAAAAATTCCTCTTGGCGGCATTTTAATTTTCAGTAGCGCATCATTACTGACATCAGGTTTACGTTCTAATTCTTTGAGTTGGCTACTCAATTGCAAGCCGTGATTATCCACATATTGACGACCATCATCATAATGTAAACTTTGCCCATAAGGTGCAAGCCAATATGAATCTGAATTGATTTTTGCTTTTTCTAGACGCTTACCCGTTTCAGGATCATACAAAAATTCAGAAGGATACATTTTCGCACCCAAACTTGGCAAATTAAGTAATTGCTTAACAAAGTGAGGATTCACATGATCTGCAATTCTTAAATTCGGCGTATTTTTTAAGGTATAACCGACTTTGTCATCTTGAACCCAAGTTCCGGATGCTAAATTCCACACTACTTTATCCTGATTATGAATCAAGACACACCCCATATTTTGAGTTTCTTTTGCAACATTCTAGACAGTTTTTTTTACTTTCAAACTATTTATTTGATTTTTTTTTAATAAAATTAGATAGTTAATATAACCTTAACAATGGACAAATATTATTTAACAAAAACTAACAAATTGTTTCATGTTTTATTTGAATTTTCCCATATAACGATTTAGTCAAAATAATCATCATTACATGAATCATGTTTAAGCCAATGACTCCATAATTTGAATTGCTGAATGATTTCGGTGGCTCAATTTATATGCACATAGTGAGATATAGATCTCACATAAAAAACCATTAATATTAGGGGCTTTAATTTTTACTAAATTGTATTGCCCCTATAACAGGTTTAATAAGGTTTCTATTTTATTGCGTTGTTTTAAATGAGATTCATTTGATACGGATAATTGAACAAGCCCCATGTTCTTTCCATGATAAGGTAATTAGATCAATACCTTCATCTTTAATCTGCTTTTTAAGTTTTGGCTGATGTCGGGCCACAAGCCTTTTTAAATTGGATAATGCTCTGATCTGCAATTTCTTCTAAATGGCTGGCATACCATTGCATCATATTTGTCCTGTCCTGCAGGTACTGGCGTTTGCCAAAAACAGGAAATACATGTTTTTCCAATGCACTTTTATTTCTGGTCATCGTGTCCTGCACCCAAGTATTCGCTTTGGTGTCTAACCATTCACGGGCCAGAACTTCAAAGGTGGCATTGTGCTGTTCTAGTTCTTGCCGTTTACGTTCTTGCTTGGTGATGATTGGATTATCGCCGTGTGAAATATCCTTAATGATTTCTCTGGCCTTTTTACGTGCGCCAGCTCCCGACAATTCAGGATAAGTACCGATGCCAAGCCGCGACCATTTGCCATTTGCCTTCTTGTATCTGAATAACCACGCTTTTTTACTATCAGGCTTTACACGGGAATATAAGCCTTCGCCGTCCAGCTCCCGATACTCTTTTGATTCAGGTTCCAGATTAGCTAATATGGTATCTGATAGCGGCCACTTTTTAATATCGGATCTTTTCATTTTTGTATCACTGCGGTTTCAATAATTATTGAATGACACAAAGTGTGATACATGATAAGCAATGCTGTAGATATTTATAATTCGTTATAAGTACCCGTAAAAAAGCCCTGAATCCTTTATAGATCTGGGCTTTCCAATTCATAAGTCATTATATAACGTCATGTGAATTTATAAATTTGGTGGGGTGGCGTCTGTTTAACTCAAATATAAATATATGAAATTAATAAATTTTATTCCAAAAAGGATAGCTAATTGTACATCATATGTACAAGGCCATTCCTGCGCAAATGGAAATTGAACTGAGGACTTTTTATTCGTTTTATATGTAACAAAACATATTTTCTTTGCTTATTTTAATACAGATGACGACATTTTGTAATGAGTTCTTCCTCAACATGAATAGCCACAGATTTTGTAGATACTTTCTAGTTAGATAACAAAACTCTTTTTTGGATTAAGGTTTATGCAATTGACTTATACCTCTTAGCCCGTATGCTCTCATACAAGGAACAGATAATAAGATCAGTTGTAGGAACACTCAAATGACTCAAAATATACGTCTCAAGGATTGGGATAAGAGTTCACCAGGCATTTCTGAAATCTCATCAAGACTGCGCTTCTCTTTTGAAACAGGACAAATTTGGTTAGATGAAGAACGTATGATGTTAATGCATTCATCTGCATTAATAGCTTTAAGAAAGGAACTAATTGAAACTCTAGGCATTGAGCGTACTCGTGGAGTTCTGACTCGCATAGGTTATGCATCCGGCTTACGTGATGCAGAGATTGTAAAGGCCAGTTATCAAGGTTTATCTGATTTAGAACTATTGCATAAAGGGACGTTACTGCATGCCTTAGAAGGTATAGTAAAAGTTGAGTTAAAAGATACACATATAGATATTAAAAATGGGAAATATTATATCGATGCTATTTGGCGAAACTCCCTTGATCATTATCTCCATAAAAACTTGTTTGGTGCTAATCACTCGCCTGTAGCATGGTGTGAATTAGGTCATGCGACAGGATATGTAAGCGGCATTATGAATCGCTTCATTCTACATAAACAAATAGAAACGACACCTTTAGGTCCACGTTTTGTTGGTAAACCACTTGAGGAATGGGGAAATATAGCTGAAGACCTCAAATACTATCAATCGGACTCAATTGTAGAGAATCTTCTGAGTTTACAAGATCAAGTTGAAGACTTAAGAAAAGCTTTGCCCCATCCTATTTTACCCAGTGATGTAATTGGAGATTCCTTGAATTTTCAAGAAGCTTGGGCTTTAGCAAAAAAAGCATCATCCAGTAGTGTGACCGTGCTTTTATTGGGAGAAACAGGAGTCGGAAAAGATGTATTTGCAAATGCAATTCATAATGCCAGCCCTCGAGCAAATCACCCCTTTGTAGCAGTCAATTGCGGTGCTCTACCCAACGACTTAATTGAATCCGAATTATTTGGTATAGAAAAAGGTGCCTATACAGGAGCCCAAAGTTCAAGAGCAGGACGATTTGAACGAGCTGATGGTGGGACTTTATTTTTAGATGAGTTGGGTGAGTTAAGCCTTCAAGCTCAAACTCGTTTACTTCGTGCGCTACAGTCAGGTGAAATTGATCGTTTAGGTGGTACTGAAACACGCAAAGTAAATGTAAGGGTGATTGCAGCAACGAATGTTGATTTAGCTGAAGCTGTGGCTAAAGGTACTTTTCGAAAAGATTTATATTACCGCTTGAATGTTTTCCCAGTTCAGATTCCACCTTTAAGAGAGCGAAAAGATGATATCTTAGCTTTGGCACAAAACTTTATTGACAAGTTTTCAGCTAGAGAAGGCCTTCGTATAAAAGGATTAACAGATAAAGCTAAACATGCACTACAGTCTCATGATTGGCCTGGAAATATTCGAGAATTAGAAAATGTGATTGAAAGAGGAATTATCTTGGCATCTCAAGATAGTTTCATTGATGCCTCAATGCTTTTCCCTCCTTCTTATACAACCTTATTGGACGAAAATATATCTGTTTTGGATCGGGAAGGTAAAATTTCTCAAGCTATTCATCAACCCATGGAAGAGTTTATTAATGAGCTTCTCGATAAACAAGTATCTTTAGAAGAGTTAGAGAATCTAGTCGTGAAATCTGCGATTGAACGTTGTGAAGGAAATTTATGTGCAACGGCTCGTTTACTTGGGATTAGTCGAGCTCAGATCGGGTATAAACATAAAAAAATCCTCAATGAGACCGAGTCTGATAAAGATTGAGCCTGTTAATTAATTTTGAGTAATTGTTGTTTTCCAATTTTAGTACTAACTTTTTAAATTTTCTAATCAACCTGCTGGATGACTTTAAGTGATTCTAGCAGGCTGACTTCACAATTCATTGTTATTTTTACCAATATTTATGCTGAAACTCTATTTTCAATAAAACCAATGTTTTCTATTTCACATTTTACAATATCACCCTTTTGCAAAAATACCTGAGGATTCATTGCCACGCCAACACCCTCAGGAGTTCCTGTAGCGATAATATCACCAGGCTCTAAAGTAAATGCTGTTGATAAGTAAATGAGTTGATCATTAATACTATGGATCATTTCAGATGTGTTATTGGATTGTCGTAGTTCTCCATTAACATAACATCGTAACTCTAATTTTTGTGGGTCTTTTATTTCATCTGCAGTGACGATCCATGGACCAATTGGACCATGCGTATCAAAGGATTTACCCATGGTAAATGTTGGAGTATGAAACTGCCAATCTCTAGCAGACACATCGTTTACAACCAAGTAACCAAAAATGGAATCACGAACATTTTCCTGGGTTAAGTTCTTCGATTTTTTCCCAATAACTACCCCTAACTCTACCTCGTAATCAAGTTGTTGAGTCACACCCGGATCAATGATTCCAAATGGGTCATTTACACATGTAATTTGCTTATTAAACCAGGTTTGATAAGCACGCTTTTCTACTCCTAACCGATCTGCCTCTTCTTCGTGCTTTTTATAATTCATTCCTATTGCTAAAAACTTACCTGGACGAGGAACTGGGGCTAATAAGGTTATATCGGATAATTTATAATGAGCTGATTTACCGGCACAGAATTGGCTAATAACATCCAGAGCTTCTTTTCCATTTTGAATAATTTCTTGTAAGTCGCTATAGGGTAAATTAATTTTATTAAAATCAATCACACATTGACCTTGTATTAAACCAAATGAGATTTCATTATTAATTCGGAACCTAGCAAGTTTCACTTAAAAACGCCCTCTTTTTATTTAAAATTCATATATTTAATTTATTTTATAAATAATTAAAACTTGAATAATTCAATCAAATATTTTAATCCAAGCTTTAAAAAAGGACTCAACATAATTGAGTCCTTTTTTATAAAGTTAGAGACTGACTTGTTTAGATTTGAGCATATTTAAAGCCACATCAACAATCATATCTTCCTGACCACCGACCATACGACGCTTACCTAATTCGACAAGAATATCAAAGGCAGATAGACCATATTTTTCAGCAGCTGTTTCAGTATGACGAAGGAAGCTCGAATAGACACCAGCATAACCCAGCGCCAGGGTTTCACGGTCTACACGTACTGGCCGTTCCTGTAATGGACGGACAATATCTTCAGCTGCATCAATCAGTTTTTTCACATCACAACCATGATTCAACCCCATGCGCTGGACAGCAGCAATAAAGACTTCCAGTGGTGCATTACCTGCACCTGCTCCCATACCGGTTAAGCTGGCATCAATACGGTTACAGCCATGCTCCAAAGCCACAATACTGTTGGCTACCCCTAAGCTCAGGTTATGATGAGCATGCATGCCCGTTTCTGTCTCAGGGTTTAACACATCTTTCATCGCTTTGAATCGATCAGCGATGTCATACATATTCATGGCACCCCCTGAATCCACCACATAGATACATTGTGCACCATAGCTTTCCATGAGCTTACCCTGCTCAGCTAAACCTTGTGGTGTATTCATGTGACTCATCATCAGGAATCCAACGGTATCCATGCCTAATGATCGAGCATATTCAATATGCTGTTTAGATACATCGGCTTCAGTACAATGGGTTGCCACGCGTACCACACGTGCACCAGCATCATAAGCCGCTTTCAGATCATGCACTGTCCCAATACCCGGAAGGAGCAAAGTTGCAACTTTAGCCTGTTTGACTTCGCTGGCCACTGCTTCAATCCATTCCAGATCAGTATGGGCGCCAAAGCCATAGTTAAAACTGGAACCTTGTAAACCATCTCCATGTGCAACTTCAATACTGTCCACACCAGCTTCATCCAGGGCACGAGCAATCTGACGGACCTGATCCAATGAATACTGATGACGAATGGCATGCATACCGTCACGCAAGGTCACATCTGATACATAGATTTTTCTTTCTTGATCAAACATTGCAATTCTCCTTACGCAGTCTCTGCTTGCAGTACGTTGTTTAAATGGGTTTCAGCAAAGCGCTCCGCCGCAGCCAAAGCTGCACTGGTCATAATGTCGAGATTACCTGCATAGGCCGGCAGATAATGTGCAGCACCTTCAACTTCCAGGAAAACTGAAACTTTTAAGCCTGGCAGTTGACCGAGACCTGGAATATTCAGAGGACGATCGGTATTGAATTCTTCGAACTGGACTTCCTGCTTGAGACGATAACCTGGTACATAGGCCTGTACTGCATCTGCCATTTGTTTAACAGATTGGCGAATCGCGTCCTGATCTGCACCGGCTTCAGCCAGACAATATACGGTGTCACGCATGATCAATGGTGGCTCGGCCGGATTCATGATAATAATGGCTTTACCTTTTTCTGCCCCACCAACTTCTTCAATCGCTTTGGAGGTGGTTTCGGTAAACTCATCAATATTGGCGCGGGTACCTGGACCGGCTGACTTACTCGCAATTGAGGCAATAATTTCAGCAGGCTTTGTTGCACAAACCTATCTGTAAAGGCTTTTTCAGCGATATAATTTTCAAATGAAGAAGCCTACACACAAAATCTACCGCACAACCAATTGGCCCGCATATAACCGAGCACTCATGAGTCGCGGAAATATTGCCATTTGGTTTGATCCTGCTACGCAATGGTATGCTCCATCAAAAGGCAAACAAGGGCGAAATCAAACCTACTCCGACGCAGCTATCCAATGCTGCTTAATGATTAAATCCTTATTCCGTCTATCTTTACGTATGGTCACTGGCTTTGTGCAAAGTCTGATTAAACTTTGCGGATTAAATTGGACCGCACCAGATTACAGTACGCTTTGTAGAAGACAAAAGCATATTGATATTGCAATCAGCTACCAAAAAAGTAGCGATGGGCTGCATCTACTCATGGACTCTACAGGCATGAAGTTTCTAGGTGAGGGCGAATGGAAACGCAAGAAACATGGAGCTGAATATCGTCGCCAATGGCGTAAACTACATATTGGTATAGATGCCAAAACCCTACAAATACGCGCTATTCAGCTCACAACCAATAATGTCAGTGATTCACAGGTGCTTGGTGATTTACTTAATCAGATTCCACAAGATGAGCAGATTAACTCTGTTTATACCGATGGAGCTTATGACACCAAGCAATGCCGTCAGGTCATTG
>NZ_VPAS01000015.1:0-48835 GCF_013419125.1 Acinetobacter sp. YH12102
GCCTATTTAAGTGATGTTCTGAAAAGGTTGCCGACACATAAAGTGACCCAAATAGAAGAATTACTGCCACACCGCTGGAAATCCAACTCAAATTAAAAAATAGGCATGGGGTTCAGCGGACGCTTACTTATAAAACAGAGAATACTCAAGTTTGTCGTAGCGGATATATATCAAAAGATATGTTTAAATACATTATTGATAAATTATTGCCTAACTCAAAAAGACTTTTTAACCTAAAGATGGATTGTCATGACTTACGAATGGTAAGAATGATATGTATTTTGGGATATCGTTGTGGTCTGAGAATAAGTGAAATTTTAGGGCTTAAACTAAGTGACTTAACGACGTTAAGCTTAGAAAAACATGAAAATAATTCTAATAAAATTGAATATTGGTTATTTGATGAAAAAATAGAGTTTTTGAAAATACAAATTAGAAATAATTATGATCGACAGCTTAAAACTAGAAATGCACAACGTGCTTTGTGTTTAAGTGAATTACTGACTGAAGAAGAATTGCTAGAATTTTGTCATCTGCTCAAAATGATAGTTATAAATAAAAAAGAAAATCGTATTTGTTTAGGTGCTAACCGGTTCATCTTTGAAAAAAATGGTGCTGGACTTATTAAAGCAAGTTCAGTTAGACAAGTATTCAAATGTTGTTTGGATTTAATTTTTGGTGATGAACAATATAATTTCTCTTTTCATACATTGAGACACAGTGCAGCGAATAATCTTGCTATTGTGTTGAAGGGTAGTGATCAACTCAGAATAGCTTGGACAGATTATTCAGATAATCATGTTAAAAATATTCGAAACTATATTTTAGCTGAATCGACTTCTTTGGAAGATAGAGCCGATGTTTGGAAACATTTGGCTTATATGTTAGGTCATTCATCGATAGAAATGACAGCAAACCACTATTTGCATGTTGGAATGATTTTGTATGCCGATGCATGTAATCGACAAGAAAATTACATACCTAGAAAGTTGTTACAGCATTTGCTACCTAAGCATACTAAAGCGGGAGTAGGTCGTAGTAAAAAGTTTATTATTGATATTAATATTTTGAATTACAGAAAAATATTATGTGATTATTTGAGAAATAGGGTAGGTTATAAAAATGAATTGACCCCTGATTATAAAATGAATGGTCACCAGTCACACTTTTTGGGAGGGGATCATACATTGAGCTTAGACCAAGATGTTTTTTTAGAAGAGCTAAATACAATACAAAATCCTATAGTTTTTAGTTCAGACTCCGAACTAAGAAAATTTTTTTTAGAATATATAGAATTGATATATAGCAATCGGTATTACACCCAAAAACGTGGGAATCATAAAAGATCCTCTGAAGAATTATTGGAGTTTCTTGCAGAATATGCTCAGCATGATAATTATCAAGCAATGCGTTTGATAAAACAGGCTTATGGTAAAGCTCAAGATCAAATAAGATTTCAGGATCAACTGACTCGGTTATCAAATCTTTTTCTCGATCATGTTTTGATTGTAGATGCTAAAATTAAATTTTATATTAGAGATGAAATAAGTTATGCAAATTATTTGGAGTTTTTAGTAAATCTAAAGGCAATTGTAGGTAATGATTTTTTTCGCAATATCTATTATAGAGAGCATGAATGGGAAGAATTTAGTAAAGTGATGAAGATTCGGAAAAATAAAAAATATGAAGTACTAGTTTTAAAGAATATTAATCCTAAAGCTAAGTATATGCAGATATTGATTTCTATTCTTTTTTATAGTTTGTCTTTGAAGATTGTAAATAAACATTTAGATACAGTTACTTAAGCTGCATATTGAGCAAGTATTTTTATATGTTGTACTTTAAATAAAAGTATTTATACGTGCGTTAAATAATTTAACAGGTTTAAGAGTGCGATTTCAAAAAATGGAGGCGGACTAAATGAAGCATACGTATATAGATGTAGATCATTGTATTCAAGAAGCTTTACAAGGGAATATTGTCCACTTAAACGATAATTTATATTTTTTAAGTGCTGAAACAGCCTTACAGCAAGTCCTTATACCTGAGCATGTTTGCTGTACAGCACCATACTGGATCATTGGATATGAGTTGCCTAAACCGATTCAAAATAAACAGGAATTAGAGTCATTATTTGCATGGCATAACTTTTTTGTTAAATTTGCTAGCAATGCTGATGAATTTAAAGATTTCAATCCTAGAGATGAGTGATTAACCCTTATAGTGTCTCATCCATTCTAGTTTTTAAATTTATTAGTGCGAGCACGTGATAACTTCAGTATCAACTGGATATAAAAGGATTATTTGTGAGTAGAAGTATAAAAAGGCAACTCAGTTTCTTTTTAATCGTACTTTGCGGATTCATTACATATAATTATATTGCTACTCGTCAAGCGGAAAATATGGAATTGAATTCCAACGTTCAAGAGCGTGAGCGAGCATTTATGCTAAAACGAGCTGAATACATAAAAAATCACGGTGCGACCAGTATGCTGAGCAAGAGATTCATCAAGAATTGGCATTCAAAAGTGGGCATGCTTTAATGAATAGTTCGTCTTCGTATCAGAGTGTTGAAAAGCAAGAACTAGAGCAATCTGTAAAGTGAGGTAAATATTATGGTAGAGCGGATTGTTTCTAGAGAGAGCGCAAATAACAGTTGGGTCCGTAGTAAAAAATCAGCAAGATGAAATTCAGAGGGTCTTAAGGAAGTCCTCAACTGAGATTTCCTGTTCTACATAGAAAACACCATTTTGGTCTGCTTTCATTTTTTTAATAGAATTACCTTGGAGTTTGTTGATCTCGAGCAGATCTTTAAGTATTTGATCTGCAATTTTATTCTTCCAATCATTTTCTGGATCTAAAGAAATCGACATGAGTTTCTCCTAGTTCGGATGTGGTATAAATTTCATTATCAGTATCACAGAAAATTTGAAATAAATTGATGTGGTGGAAAAAGTGGCCAAATATAGGTATGAACATTTAAATGTGGATAATGAGCTTTATTTATAGGCAAGCTTTTGTAGTTCATCTCTATGTTGATGAATTATACGTTTTAAATGATGTGATACAATACGTTGCGTCGCTTGGTTGTTTTCAAATACCATAGGTATAACCTCAATAATTGGGCGTGATCTTTGTTCAATATTTTTAAAATCGATTAGTCTTCTCATTTTTCCATAAAATTTTAATGGTGTTATGTAATTTTATACTAATTAGAACCATGAGCTAAAGTTTAAAAGTCCTAATTGTACTATTGAGTATCAAAAAACCATGTGACATCACTTATTTTAGGTTTTGAAGGGACTGATGCTTCATCATTAATATTGCAGACAATTTTAAAATCGAGTTATCTGACGCTTTAAAAAGGTTTCAGAAAAATATATCTATTTAAACTTCGATAATCAAATTTTCTCTAAACCCATTTTTACCTTGCTCTGGCAGATAACCCAAAGGATTGATCACTAATCTACATCCGTCGACTACAGTATCCACTGATGTATGCGTATGTCCTGCAATCCATAACCTAAAGCCTTTTATATCTAGGTCATTAATAAAATAGGGATTGAGGGCTGATGCAACAGGATGCGTACCCCAATATGGATCAAGACAAGCTAAATGAGGCGGGAAGTGCGTAATGACAATCACATTATCTTGATCCTTAAATTGCATAATATTTTGATGATATTTTTTAAATAGTTCAATGTAGTCATTAGCAGTTATTGTTCGATGATCACTGCCAATCATGATTTGATCAAAATCATAAATCGATTGTTCAGCATCTTCTTTAAATTTTTGCAGATCGTTAGATGTTTTACGAGTTGAGTTGGAACGAAAGTTCGTAAACAATGTACCGCCAACAAATATTTTATCCTGTATCTTGATATGGTTGTCATCAAACAGAGCATTTTGAGGATAGTTTTCTTTTAAGAAATCCACGACTAAATCGTAGTTTGAGCAGTAATAATCATGATTACCCAAAACAAAGATAAATTTTTTATCCATCGTTTTACATTTTTCGGCAAACTCAATTGCACCACTTAAGCGATTAGAAAAATCGCCAGCGTGAATAATGACGTCAGCTTCATCTGATAATGAATATTTCGAATTGTGAGTATCCGATAAAATTTGCAGTTTCAATACACTTCCTTAATTAAACCGAATTACTAAATTTATAGAGTTTCGTAGCTAATTACTTTATACATCAACTAAATATTGTAGAAATTACACATATTAATCTGTATGGATAAGCTTTTAAAAATATTAGTTAATTATTTTTAAAGTCGATCGATTGTTTTTTGATCATTTAATTTGACCAATTGATTTTATGTACATAAGATAAAGATGTTGCAGCAAAATCTGTAATCAGGCGTAGGAAACCTGCATTTTCATAGGTAAGGAGCTATTTGTTATAAAAAGCTAATAGCTTCTTATAGGCTTTATTTTGCCCAAAATTATGGTGGGCTAAATAGGTGGCTTTACAGCCGGCCATCCCTATGAATGGTTTTCCTAAACTTATTTAGCTCGCCACCATTTCGCCGTAGGAAAGTGAAATGAATGGCCAAATAATCATAGGTGCAAAATGAGCCACACTACTATAAATACATCTTGAAGGTCTCCTCGGTCTACTGCGTATTTTCATGCAGTAGATCATTTCAACTTCACATCAAATTTATCTAACAAAATACGTGACTGGGAGATCTGTCATGGGAACAACTACGATTTTAAAAAATGTATTAGACCGCAAACCAATGGTCGCTTTTCCAACTCAATATGCTCTTAAACCTAGGCATTTTGAGGTAAAAATAAAAGATTTAGAAAATAGTCAAATTATTGAACAGCTGTATAAAGCAGATAATCAACGTTCTACAGAGTACTGGCGTCTGGAAGAAATTGTTGAGTTTATGCAGGAATGTATGTCCAATCCTAATACTTGGCTCACAGTGCTATATTGGATGGATGAAAATGGGAATATTTATGTAATTGATGGTGGGCATAGAGTTTCACTTCTCGTTGCATGGATTAAACGTTATTTTGCTGATGAGCAAGTTATTAGTGCCCCAAACTTTAATGATCAGCAAAAAGCTGATTTACGATATATTCGGGATAGAATAAAAGAATGCTCTGACTTTCAAAAAATAATGACTGATCCTAGTTTGATTAAAATAAAAGAAAATATCGAGAAGCTCAGTATTCGATTTATGCATGTAGTGGGTTCACCTGAAGATGCAAGAAAAGCATTTGAGTCCATTAATTCTAAATCAAAGCGTTTAGATCGTTGGGAAGAGGCCCATTTAAAAAATAGGGGAAGAGATACTTTCTATGCAATTTATGCATGCTGCTATCTGAGTGATAATAGAGCGAATTTAATTGATCTGGGTGAAAATGAAATTAACCGCATCATTGTTTTAGGCGAAAAAATTCATAATTTATTGTTTAGAAATATTTTACTAGATACAGACCTAACTCATGGTAAGCGGATTGGATTGGTCACAGAGCTACTTAATATCATATCTAACGATTCAGATATGGATTCAGATGAATCGGATGGCCAGGCTTTAAGAGTGTACGAAAGATTATCGGAGCTCTATACAATTCTATTTAGAATTGCCAAACCAGAGGGTGATAACCGAAATGTCAGTTTAGGTTTACATCCTCAATTATATTTCTTTAAAGATGGTCGTTTTCAAATCACATCGTTTTTGGCGTGGTTTGCAATTATTGCAGAATTACACAATGAAAATAAACTTCAGTATTTTACGAGTGTACGTAAAAGTGTAGAGACTTTAATTGCTAATTTTCCAATAGCAACTACAGAGACTGTTGGTAAATTTGGCAGTGGAATTAAAGGTTATGATCGACTACAAATCGTCTATAAAGCATTTATCAAAATTAGTTCTAAAGTTGACATTGATTTTGATGATGAATTAAACCTGAATACAATCATCTTGGCTTTGTCTAAATCATTTGATTATTTAAATTTTAATGAACACCTAGAAGCAGGCTTTCATGGGATCAGGGATGAACAGGCGATTAAAGATATTGTTGCCTACGTGCAAAAATTAAAACCAGATGAAAGACCAAAATCACATAAATTTTCATTAACAACCAAGACGATTCTTCGACAAAAATTTAATATTCATAATCAGAATTTTTGTCGTATATGTGACGGTCTTTTACATTCTTCTTCGACAGAAGTTGATCATCGTATTGCGATGTCATTGGGGGGAGAGGGTCATATAGATAATGCAGTTTTATTGCACCCTTACTGTAATCGTTTAAAATCGGATCGAACTGAGGAAGAAGCACGAGCAGCCTTGTTTGGTGCTTAGATTTTACTATAAAAGCACATCAAATTATGGTGTGCTTTTTTTATGAAAAAAATACATCAATAGCCTACGTTAATTTTTAAGTTGTTTAAATAATATAGTCGATTCTGATATGGTAATAGAATCAAATTTTTATTATTTTAAACGTATGAAAAAAATAGATTATTACAATCAGTTTGCGGATGAGTTTGCTCTAGCCACGTTGTATGTGGATATGGAAAGTATATACCAACCATTTTTAGCTGAGTTGCCCAATTCTGCATGGATTTTGGATTTAGGTTGTGGCTCAGGGCGTGACACTTTGGCTTTTAAAAATAAAGGTTATCAAGTAGGTGCCATAGACTATTCTGAAGTATTAGTCGAACGAGCGACTCAACTTACTGGTATCGCTGTTCAGCAGCAAAGTTTTTATGAGCTTGATATGCACGATGTTTATGATGGGGTATGGGCATGTGCCTCTTTACTACATTGTGCTCGTAATAGACTCCCTAATGTTTTAAAACGTATTCATGCTGCATTACGCCGTGGCGGTGTGTGCTATATGTCTTTTAAATATGGAACAGCAGATAGAGAAAAAGGCGGTAGGGCGTTTACTGACTTAAATGAAGAGCAGGCTCAGGAATTGTTAGACCAGTTGAATGGGGTTAGGGTATTAAAACAGTGGATTACAGTAGATCAGCGACCTGATCGACAAGAAAAATGGCTGAATGTACTTTGGAAAAAACATGCCTGACTTTATTCCTACTGCACAAGAACAACTTAAATTTCTAAAAAATATTCAGCTGATTTTACAGTCGGGTAGTTTTAGTAGCACCTATAAATTTGCATTGCTGATTAGCCTAAGCCGATTAGCTATTGAAAAAGGTGAAGATTCAGGTGAGAGTCTATCACTCGAATATACGGATATCGCTGAGAAGTTTATCGAGCTGTATTGGAAGCAAGCGGTACCCTATACCTTTAATGATGAAGGGCAGCTGATTTTAAATCAGAACAATGGTAAACAAGCTGCCATTGTGAATCGCATTATACAGCTTCGGCAAAGCTACTCTTCTTTGGGGTTATTAAGACGAGATTCATTGGTGTGGTTGAAGCTAGTTAAAGATGTCGCTCGCACTGTAAAAGACATGCCAGTCCGCTACTTGCAAAATATCAATGGTCAAAATTTTGAGTTTTTATATCAGCTTGATCGGTGTGGAAAGCAGCTCATCCTTTTGCCTCAAGTCATGTTTTGCTTACGACAGTTCAGTGAAATCATCGAAGAGCTTTGCCAGAAACGTTGGATTGACTATATCCGTAAGAACAGCAGCAATGCACCTATTTTGAATCAGTTGCCGAATCTTGAACAATTCATGTTTGAGCCGAGTCGGAACCAATTAAATGCTGTGGCTAATGTGTTGGTCGAGCTACAGGACTGTAAATGCTTCTACTGCAATAAACCGATGCGCAATGGCAATTACGCCGTTGATCATTTCATTCCATGGTCTATGTATCCCTCAGATACAGGTCATAACTTCGTGTTGGCAGATTCAAGCTGTAATTCTAAGAAAAGTAATCTACTCGCATCTGATGAGTTTTTGCATAAATGGCAGGAGCGAAATGAAGAGCAGAATTTGATTATTGTGGATCGGATATCAGTGCTCGGTTTTTTGACGGATAAAGAGCGGTCGCATAAGGTGGCTGAGTGGGCTTATGCACAGGGAAAAGAAAATAATTATTTGATGTGGACGGGTTAAATTTATAAGGAAGTGAAATGGCACGTTATCAATATGCAAAAAATGAACATGGTGAAATTGTCAAAGCAGTTGATTTAGTCGGACAAGAAGAAAAATCTGAATACATTTGCCTGGGCTGTGACAATCCTTTAATTGCTAAGGTGAATGGCAAAATCAAGAAACCTCATTTTGCCCATAAAACTGTACTAGAGTGCAATGGTGAAACTTACTTACACCGTTTGGGTAAACGTGCTTTTTTTGAAACATATCAAAAATGTTTAGCTGAAAATGAACCATTTTACATTACTTTTCATGTGCCTAAGAAATGCCAAAAATTTAAAAGAACCATTCGAAAACATTGTGATCTTGGTTATACAGAGAAATGCTTTGATCTCACAAATTATTTTTCACAAATACAAGTTGAAAAAAGGCACGATCAGTTTATTCCAGACCTATTGTTAACCCGTCAAAATAATGCCGAAGATTGTATTTATATTGAAATTGCTGTGACTCATTTTTTGAGTGAGAAAAAAGAAAGCTCAGGCAAACGAATTATTGAAATACCATTAGATTGCGAAGAGGATGTCGAAAAAATATATAGGGCAGATTTGAAGCCAAGCGATGCTCTCTTTTTGGGATTCAATCAAGAAAGTGCTCCCATAGTTGATGCTGATTGTAAATGTATGCACAAACGGTATTTTTTATTTCTTGTTTGGGATTCAGGTAAGGCTTGGCTAGGTTTGGAATATTTAGCAGATATAAAAGCTAAGTTATCGAAGTATCAAGATAAAATTGAATATAGCAATATTATTGAAACTGATTTAGAATTTGAGAACTCAAATGTACTGATGGGTTATGCACATGGGGATATGTTTATTTCACAGTTAAAACTTGCGGTTGAAAAGAAAGTACCTGTGAAAAGTTGTTTCTTGTGTAAATATAGTGGGGATAATTATAACTATACAGAAGGTTTACCTATCTATTGCAAAGCAAAAAAGAAAGCATGTAATTCAAATCAGGCTGCGGAATGTGATTGGTATCGTTTGGCTTGATATAAAAATAGGTAAAGTGATATTTGTTTAATTTTTATCCTGAATTGTTGGGTTTCCGGCAAAATCAAAAAAATACTTCTTCCATAATGAATCTATCAGCTCGAAGTGAAGCTGAATTTACATGAATGCAGGAGAAACATAATGAGTAAAGCTGGCTGGCCAAGTACAACAGGGAATCCTTCAGGCGGTGGTCGTGATAATAATCCACCACGGAAGTAAGGAGTTTTTTAGATGAGTCTTCATATCCAGATTTCAGGATTAAATGGTCAAGGACTGTATAGCCCGAACTCAATTAATGAAATGGAAACGCTAATAGGAGGCAAAGTTGTTCTTTTGAAAGAACCAAAGCCTCAGTTAGGGCTTGGTGGAATAGTGAATGTTTTTAGAACAGCAAAAGTGCTTAATATACATTTAGATATAGGTGATAAAGATGACACGTGGGGATTCTTAATAATTCCAGATGAAACGCTACGTGTAAACGGAATTAAGTCATTTGAGCGAGAAGCTTTATGGCAGATTAGAAGGTCGTATACGGATTATCCGTTATGGTCTAAAGAGGATTATGACGATACAGTAAAATTTTTTACTGAGTTGACAAATGAGGCGGGGTGGCCAAGTAAAACAGGCAACCCCTCTGGCTCAGGTCGCTACAATAATGTCTAAGTGATCTTCGCTATATCATTAAATTGGCTAGGCCACTGAAAAGTGGCCTTTTTGCCATTGGGTGCATAAAACATTTTCCATAAATCCATAAACTCACGGGAAGCGCTAAGTCCCTGTAAAACCTCAGGAGAATTTGTTTTCTGTGCTTCGTAGACTAGGAATTGGAAGTAGTAGATGAGCCACAGTGCGTTCATATCGTTGAAGGCTACGAAATCCTCATCGTTGATGGTTCGTGAAAGTAGAAAACGAGCATTCGATTCTGCAACTTTTTCATAGTTTTCATCGCTAAAGAAATCACTCATATCAGAAGCTAATTTAAAAAATAGATCAATATCGGTTAAGTAGCAAAAGCGATCCTCAGCTCTCATTTTCTTAATCAGTTGACGTATTTGTTTTATATTTGGATGGTCTTCATGTTCATCTATGTGATCTTGATTTTCAAACAATGTATTGAGGGGATAACTTTCTAGTGAGCTGATTGATGGCACTTTGTCTAAAGGCTTTTTAAATGATAGTGAAGTCACTAAATAAACTAGAAATTCTGAAAAACTATTTGATGGGCTATAAGGCTTTTTTTTGTTTTTAAATCGAAATTTAAATAACTGAGTAAAGCACAATGGTTCAAATTTACTGTCTAAGGTGATGATCGTATCAAGATGAATTAAGAGCTGGATAACGAGACAGGAGGGCTGTTTCATTTGCTCAAGGGATAGATGTACTTGGTTATGTCCTGTGACAACAATGCTCTGAATAAATTGATGCAACTCAGCAATACTTTGCTCTGAAAAACCAGTCAGTTCCGCTTGGTCGAATAGCGCAACATGCTTATTCCAATTTTGATACATCTCATTTTGCAAAGGGTAGAGCGATAGGCATTTCAAAATATACGCAAATGTGATCTGGATATTTTCACCCTGATCAACCACTTGACTGGAGTTGCTATCTAAAATATCTAACCCAAGAGCTTCACAAAGCATGCCCTTTAATTCAAAAGGTGCAAGTTCTTCATTAATCTGACTTGCTTTTTTAACCAGTTGTTCTAAATTTCCTTCAAGCTGTCTATCAAACTTATTGAGTATTGAATAATAAAACTGTGTTAAATCCACAAGATATCCTTTATTTTCTGGAAATTTTATGAGACAAGATTTGGTGTATAAGCCTAAAGAATCCACTATATAGTCTGCCGAATTACTTGAAAATAGTGTTAAATACAAACTTTAAAAATAATGTTTTATTTGGGTTCCTATGGATCATTCAGTACATAACAAATTGGTTTCATTTATCTGGTCTATCGCTGATGATTGTCTTCGAGATGTCTATGTACGTGGTAAATATCGTGATGTGATTTTGCCGATGGTGGTATTACGCCGTCTGGATACTTTATTGGAGCCGACCAAAGATGCAGTACTCGAAGAAGTCCGCTACCAACAAGTCGAAATGGAACTCACCGAGTTTGATGATGAGCCACTTAAAGAAGCATCAGGCTATGTATTCTATAACACCTCTAAATGGACATTACGTTCGCTGTATACCGCGGCATCAAACAACCCTGAAATTTTATTGGCGAACTTTGAAGAATATTTAGAAGGTTTTAGCGACAACGTTAAAGAAATTATTCAGTGCTTTAACCTTTACGCTCAAATTCGTCATATGTCGCATAAAAATGTGCTGTTAGATGTGGTTGAAAAGTTTTTATCACCATACATCAACTTAACTCCTGAAGATGCAGTTGACCCAGATGGCTACCGTTTACCTGCATTGACTAACTTAGGTATGGGTTATGTCTTTGAAGAATTAATTCGTAAATTTAACGAAGAAAATAACGAAGAGGCGGGTGAGCACTTTACCCCACGTGAAGTGATTGAGTTAATGACGCATTTTGTCTTTGACCCAATTCAGGAAAAATTACCTTTAACCATCACTGTCTATGACCCTGCATGCGGTTCAGGTGGGATGTTGACCGAAGCGCAGAACTTTATTGAAGAGCGTTATAGCGTTGAAAATGGCAACCGTGATGTACTTTTGTATGGTAAAGAGATCAATGACGAGACGTATGCAATCTGTAAGTCAGACATGATGATTAAGGGCAATAACCCTGAAAATATTCGTGTAGGTTCAACACTGACAACAGATGAGTTTGTCGGCACTAAGTTTGACTTCATGCTGTCAAACCCACCGTATGGTAAGAGCTGGGCATCTGAGCAAAAGTACATTAAAGATGGTTCAGATGTGGTTGATCCACGTTTTATCGTGAAGTTAAAAGACTATTGGGGCAATGAAGAAAATTGTGATGCAACACCACGTTCAAGCGATGGTCAGCTTCTATTCCTCATGGAAATGGTCAATAAGATGAAATCACCTGAGCATAACGGCATTGGTGGTCGTATTGCCTCAGTTCATAATGGTTCAAGCTTATTTACAGGTGATGCAGGTGGCGGTGAAAGTAATATTCGTCGTTATATCATCGAAAATGATTTACTGAATGCAATTGTGCAGTTGCCAAACAACTTGTTCTATAACACTGGTATTACGACATATATTTGGTTGTTGTCGAATAACAAGCCAGTACAGCGCAAAGGCAAAGTACAACTGATTGATGCAAGTTTGATGTTTCGCAAGTTGCGTAAAAACTTAGGCAATAAAAACTGTGAGTTTGCCCCTGAGCATATTGCGGAAATTATGCAGACTTATCTTGCAGGTCAAGACGTAGAGCGTCAGCTTGATGATCAAAATGATCCTTTCGGCATCGCAAGCAAGGTGTTTGATAACCAAGATTTTGGTTATTACAAAGTCAATATTGAGCGTCCAGACCGCCGTAGAGCACAGTTTAGTGCAGAGCGTTTACAAGGTTTACGTTTTGATAAGTCTTTGTCTGAGCCGATGGAATATATGTATAGCACCTATGGTGATGACATCTATACCGAAGCGAAGCTTAATGATGTGAAAAAAGAAGTATTGGCATGGTGTGAAGCGCAAGAGATTACGCTGAACAATAAAGCCCAAGCCAAGCTGTTTGATGTGAAGCATTGGAATGCTTTAAAAACAGCGTTGGACAATGCGTTAAGCATCATGCAACAGGTAGGCACGGATGAGTTTTCCGACTTTAACGTGTTTAAGAAAAAAGTCGATGAAGCAATCAAAGCGTTAAAGATGAAGCTATCGAATTCTGAAAAGAATAACATTTTAAATGCGGTAAGTTGGTATGACGAAAACGCAAAAAAAGTGGTGAAAAAAGTCGTGAAGTTAAATGACGCTGAGCTTGCCAATTTGCTTGCACATTTAGGTTGTACAGAAGCTGATTTGGCTGACTTTGGCTACTATGCAACAGCGAAGAAAGGCGAGTTCACAACCTATGAAAGCAATAGCGACTTACGTGATAGTGAATCTGTACCATTAAAACAGCAGATTCATCAGTATTTCTTAGATGAAGTGAAACCGCATGTGGCTGAAGCATGGATTAATCTTGATTCTGTGAAGATTGGTTATGAAATTAGCTTTAATAAGTACTTCTACCAGCATAAGCCGTTGCGTTCTTTAGAAGATGTGGCTCAGGATATTTTAAGTCTTGAGAAGCAAGCCGATGGTTTGATTGCACAGATTTTGGGTCTTTAAGGAGAAGCATGATGTTTGAAAAATATGATGCTTACAAAGATTCGGGTGTAGATTGGATTGGGAGTATTCCAAGTCATTGGTACATCAAAAAGGCTAAATTTCTATTTGTTGAAAGTGATGAAAGATCAAATACAGGAAGTGAGGAGCTTTTATCAGTTTCTCATATGACAGGTGTTACACCGAGAGCTGAAAAAAACGTTTCAATGTTTATGGCTGAAGACTATTCAGGTTCTAAATTATGTAAAAGAGATGATTTAGTCATGAATATTATGTGGGCATGGATGGGAGCATTAGGTGTATCAGCATATGAGGGTATTGTCAGCCCATCTTACGGTGTATACAGACAAAAAAATCCAAAATCATTTAATAGTAAGTATTTAGAATACTTATTAAAAAGTACCAAATATATTGAATACTATAATCAGGTTTCAACTGGTTTACATTCTTCAAGATTAAGATTCTATGGGCATATGTTTTTAAATATGAAGTTAGGTTTTCCTGATCTAAATGAGCAGGACAATATTATAGGTTTCTTGAATAAAAAAACTACTGAAATTGACCAAGCTATTTCGATTAAAGAACAGCAAATAGCCTTACTTAATGAGCGTAAGCAAATTGTCATTCAACAAGCTGTGACTCAAGGTTTAGATCCAAATGTGCCAATGAAAGATTCAGATGTGGAATGGATTGGTCTAATTCCTGAGCATTGGGAACTGAAAAAGATCAAGCATGTAACTTCAAAAATTGGTAGTGGAGTAACCCCATCAGGCGGAGGAGCTACTTATTTAGATGAAGGTATCCCTTTACTTCGTAGTCAGAATATCCATTTTGATCGCATAGACTTAAATGATGTAGCAAGAATTTCTGAAAAAGTTCATCACAGTATGTCAAATAGTAAAGTCCGTAAAAATGATGTTTTATTAAATATTACGGGTGGTTCTATTGGTAGATGTTATTTTGTTGAAACGTCAGATGAAATGAATGTTAATCAACATGTTTGTATTTTGCGACCAAAGAAAAATATCACTTCAATTTTCTTAAATGCTGTTCTTGCATCTGAAGTTGGTCAAGGACAAATTTGGTATTTCCAGCAAGGTGGCGGACGTGAGGGATTAAATTTCCAAGCTCTTAAAAACTTTGATATAGCTCTACCACCAATAGGGGAGCAAATTCTTATTTCTAAAAAGGTTGAAGAAATTTATCAACAGTTTGGGAATGTGAATGCACATATTCAAATGCAAATCGAAAAGCTAAAAGAATATAAAACCACACTCATTAATGACGCTGTGACAGGCAAAATTAAAGTGGCATAAAAAATAAAACCTAGCGAACTTTGGTTGGCTAGGTTTTTTAATATTTCGGGGGGAATATGAGCTTATATACAGTAGACACAACCAATAAAAAACTGAAACCATTAGACGGTACGAAACTCAGCGAACAACAGTTGACAGAGCGTTATGACTTGCAAGAATGGTTAGTCAGCCATCCTGAAGCATTGGGCGAAGAACTACTGATTATCCAAAAAGAATTTGATGGCTTTGATGGCACAGGCGAACGCTTAGACCTGTTGGCCTTAGACACCAAAGGACAATTGGTACTGATTGAAAACAAACGTGATGACAGTGGACGTGATGCCGTATGGCAGGCACTCAAGTATGCGTCTTATGTTGCGCCGTTTACCGCAAAAGATATTATTAACGTTTATGCCAATTACCTAAGTAAGTACAGACCAATTGATCCTGATCTAGATGCTGATGCTTATGAGCCTGAACATGTTCATCATACAGCACGTGTATTGATTGAAAAATTCTTAGGTGAAAACGCTGATATAGATTGGATGAGTAAGCTGAATCCCAAAGCCACGCAACGCATCATTCTCGTTGCAGGTGAATTTAGAAAAGAAGTCACCAATACTGCGCTTTGGTTAATTGAGCGCGAGATTGATGTTAAATGTGTAAAGATTTCGCCATATATATTGAATAGTCAGTTATTGGTCGATATTCAGCAAATTATTCCTGTACCAGAAGCATCAGAATATATGGTGCGTTTAAGCCGTAAAGATGCGGAAATCAAAGTCATTAAAGAAAGAGAAAGTTCACTTGGACAATTGAGAATAGCCTATTGGACACAGTTGTTAGAGGATTTTCAAAATCGGAACTTTGACCTTTTCCGCAATGTAAATCCAGTTGGTGCAGGATGGCGTAGTGCAGGTACAACAATTGCACAGTGTAACTACAACTTGATTTTCGCCCAAAAAGAACTCCGTGTAGAACTTGAGTTTGCAACAAGCAATATCGAAAAAAATAAAAAGCTCTTTGATTTCTTCTATGCACGTAAAGCAGAAATTGAGCAAAGTTGTGGTCTACAGTTAGATTGGCGTAGATCAGAAGATCAAAAATTATCAAAGATTGTGGTTGTTAACGCCGTAGAGGGTTATAACAAAGCATTTTGGCCTGAATATATTCAATGGCATTTTGAACACGTGCAAAAGTTTGAGCAGGTGTTTAAGCCGTATATGAAAGATGCGTATCAAGTAATTAAGTAAGTAAAGATTTAAAAATTGGGGGATAGGGTGAATACAGCAAATTTATTGGTACAGATTAGCCAACTTTTAGAGGATAAGCCTGACTTATCTGAAATAGCAGATGATCGATTAGGGCAACTCATTTCTTATTTAGAACAAAAAGAAAATTCATTGGAATTGAAAACCATTAATGAATTACAGAAGGCTCATTTTTTTGTTGATAGTTATCAACGAGGCTATAAATGGAAGGAACAACAGGTTACGGAATTGCTGGATGACATTGATGAGTTTGAACCAAAGCAAGAAAGTGATTTCTATTGCTTGCAACCTGTAGTTGTAAAAAGAAAGACCGAGGGAACCCAATACTATTGGGAACTCATTGACGGTCAGCAACGGATGACCACAATTTTTATTATTTTGACTTACTTAACCAATGAGCAATATTTCTCTCTTCGTTATGACACCAGAGAATCTAGTACAGAGCATTTAAATAACTTAGCTGGACTCACTGAAAATAACCTACCAACGATTGATGCTCATTACTTCTATACGGCTTATCAAGCTGTAAAAACATGGTTTGAGAAAAAGGGTACAGAATTTAACAGGGAGCATTGGAAAGATAAGCTCCTGCATCATACAAAAGTCATTTGGTACGCTGTACGTGTGGATCGAAATCAAGATTCTAAAAAGCAATCTATTGAAATCTTTAGCCGACTGAATCAGGGTAAGATTCCACTCACCGATGCAGAGCTGATAAAAGCATTATTCTTACAAAAAATTGCGAAATCTTATGGCAATGATCATCTGGCAGTGCAGAAGCAAACTGAAATGGCGAATCAATGGGATGCTATCGAGCAAGCCCTACAAAATGATGAATTTTGGGCATTCTTGAGTCCAGCACAACAAACCAATAAACACACACGTATTGAACTGATTTTTGATCTGATTGCGAATAAAAAAACGGATAGAAAAGCGTTAAAACTGAAAGAAGACCATCAAACTTTTATCTATTACGCAAATGAGTTTAAATCAACCCAAGATGTGAAAGATTTAATTGAAAAAGAGTGGCTAAAGGTTCTCACAGGATTTCAGTATTTAAATGAGTGGTATGAAAATGATCGTTTATACCATCTGATCGGCTATTTGGTAGGTCAGAAATATAAAACAATCCAAGAGATTTGGTTAGTTGCTCAGAACTGTAAACGAGATGAATTTGAAGCGAAGCTAAAAAACTTTATCCGAATTGAATTAAGCAATCTTTTTAAGAAAGATAAAAATGCTAAAGAATTAGATTTTGATTATGTATTCTATGATGCAGATGACACTTCATGTCGATCAAAAATTAAATCAATACTCGTATTATTTAATATTTTTAGATATGAGCGACACAATACACGTTTTTCCTTTAAACGCTATAACCAAGTAAAGTGGGATATTGAGCATATCCATGCCCAGCAAAGCGAGGAACTGTCCAAAAAGAATGATCAAATCAAGGTTTGGGTATCTGAACAAAAAGCATTGTTGGAGGAAATAACAGATAGTTTTTCTAAAGAGAAGCTTGGAGAAATATTAACTCAATATGAGACAGTCTCAGATCCTAAGCAAAAAGAGCATCTATATAATCAATATAATGAAACTTTAGAAACGCTGATCGGTAATTTCTCAGAAAATATTCAAACGCTTGATAATTTGTGTCTTTTACCAGAAAGTGATAATCGCTCTATAGGAAATGATCCGTTTTTTATTAAAAGAAAAAAGGTTTTACAAGCAGAGAAAGAGCTGTATGAATTAGGTAAAACCAACACATCAAACTTTATTCCTTTGGCATCACAACAGGTCTTTTCTAAATATTTTAGTGACGATGTAAACCACATGCTGAAGTGGGATACAGCAGATAGGAAAAACTATAAAAAAGCATTGTTAGACTGCTTTAAACAATATGGTATTGAATTTCACGATGAAAATGAGGGGTGATCAAAATGGCTAAATTGACATTGTGGAAAGCATTGGAACAATATCATATTGTTATTCCTACAATTCAGCGTGATTACGCACAGGGTCGAAAGAATGATCCAAAGATTACTCAAATCCGTAAAGCATTTTTGCAGGCCTTAGTACAAAGTTTGACGGAACATCACGAACTTGAACTAGATTTTGTCTATGGGTCTTTAAATCAAAAAACACTTGAATTGTTAGATGGGCAACAACGTCTAACGACTTTGTTCCTTTTACATTGTTATCTTGTGAATAAAAATAAGGCAAATATAAATGAAATTGATTTAATCAAACAACAATTACAGAAATTCAGTTATCAAACGCGCACAAGTTCTAAGCTGTTCATTTCTCAAATGATTGAGAAGTTAGTTGAAATGGAATGGGGTGGTAAACCATCCGTGGCGATTGAAAACGAAGCATGGTTTTTAGCAGTATGGCGTAAAGATCCAACCATTATTTCGATATTAACGATGTTGGATGAATTACATTCATTGCTGGGATTCAAGCATACAGATGAACTTGATGAATTATGGGTGAGATTGAGTAGTCATTCGATTTTGAATTTTTATCTGTTACCAATGAATGAATTTTCATTAACCGATGAGCTATATATCAAAATGAATGCCAGAGGTGTTCAGTTGACAGAATTTGAAAACTTTAAAGCATGGCTTCAGGGTTTTCTTGAAAATAAAATTGATACAAGTAAAGCAAATGCTTTTTTTCAGAGTATTGATACAACATGGACAGATTTAATTTGGACTACGAGTAAAGATTGGAGTAAATCTTTTGATGCGAGTTTTATCCATTTCTTTAAAATCTGTTTACTATGCGAGCATCAAAAATATTTATCGAAGAATAAAAGTGTTGGTAGCATTAACGAAGCTGACATCGAAAGTTTAGTGAGTCGTTTGAGGCTGAATTTATTTATTTCGCAAACTGAATATATAGATCTATTCTCAAATGAAGTGAGCAATACGATTGATCACATAACAGCGCTTTTAGATTTTACTGTTGTAAAGCAAAAAAGCCAAAACAATATTTTTGAAATCTTAAGTAAAGATAAGCCTTCCTATGAAGAGCAAGCAAATTTCGCAGCTGCTTATTATTTTACTAAGTATATTCAAAACATTGATCAATTTGAGGATTGGAACAGAATCAGTGGATGGTTGGTAAAAAATGCAAAAGGTTATTATAACTCTGAAAAATTGATGCTTTCGGTGCTCGAAGCGTTAGAACAATTAGCAATTTATATTGGTCATGACAGTGTCCTCAATAAAATAAGTACTTTGCACCAACATCAAAATATTATAGAGCTTTGTAGTAAGACTGCTTTTGAGAAATCACATATTGAACATGAAATTGAGAAAGCCAAACTCATACTTCAAAATCCAGCTTGGAAAGAATTATTAAAGAAATATGAAGAGCATAACTATTTCTATGGTCGCGTTGACTTTATACTTGACTATGCAAAGGCAGATGATGGCATCATTTGTAGTGATAAGTTTACTTATTATGCTGAAATTGCGGCACAGTTATTTACAGATGAATTTATAAAAGACAAGGAATATCGACTACATCGGTGTTTTTTAAGTCTAGGAAACTATTGTGTAAAATACGGAATAAATTTAAGCTTTTGTTCAGACTCATACAATTCCTATCGTGATAGAGCTGAAAATTGGCGGGCTGTATTTGATAAAAATAGAGTGTCTGAAGAAAATAAAGAACCACAACTTAAAATATTATTTGATTTGTTAGATGATGATGTAAGTTTTACGAAACTTGAAAGTATTAGAAATGAAAAGTTAGCTCAAATCTATGATTGGAGAAGATATTTTATCCTTAATGACAGAATATTTAGCTATTGCTCATATGCTCTGATTAGAAAGGAAAGCAATGATCTTATTTATCTTTTAAAAACTTCCGTGCTTAGAGGGAAACACGCTGAACTAAGAAGTTATTTTTTATATTTCACCTTGCTTTCCTCAGAATACGGTTTAGCAAAAACAGATATTGATTATGTATCTGTTTCCAACAGAGAGACAATGCCAAGTTTAAGGGTTAAAAATAAGCTTCGAATCACGTTTAAGAATGGTGAATTTATCAATGAAATAATTGAGAAAAATTTAGAAGATGGTGAGTTTTTTAGATCAATAACCAGTGAAGAAATGTACGAGTTTAAAAATATCATCAAAGCACAACAGCAAGTAATAGATGAAATTAAACATCCAGAAAGAGAAGAGGTTGCTTAATGGTCAGTTTAACAAATGAACGTGCTTTAGAAATGGCAATTGAAAAAGCCCTGACTGGAACATGCCTTGAAAATATCAAAGCAGGTTTAACCGACATTGCTCAACCTCATCATGGCTTTGTATCAGGTTCACCTGCAAATTTTGACATGCTGTATGCCTTAGATACTCAATATTTTTGGCAGTTTTTAGAACAAACACAAGCTGATGAACTGGCAAAGATTCAAAAATTTAATCCACACGATTGGCAACGTAAAATCTATGAACGCTTTGATCGAATGATCCGTAAGCATGGGGTAATTCATCTACTGAAAAAAGGTCTCGCCGTAGACCAAGCACATTTTCAGTTGATGTACCCAGCGCCGTTGGCAAGTAGTTCTCAGAAGATTAAAGACCGATTCAAGCAGAACATTTTTAGTGTAACTCGCCAATTACGTTACTCAAAAGCCAATCCACTACAAGAAATTGACATGGTGGTATTTGTAAATGGTATTCCAATTATTACTTTTGAATTAAAGAATGATTGGACAGGGCAAAATGCTCGTTATCATGGGCAGAAGCAATATAAACAAGATCGTGATATCACACAGCCCTTATTGAGCTTTGCTCGTTGTATTGTACATATGGCTGTCGATACCGATGAAGTCTATATGACCACGAAATTGGCTGGGGCGAACACCTTCTTCTTACCGTTTAACAAGGGACATAATGCAGGTGCAGGAAATCCGCCAAATGCAGAGGGGCATAAAACAGCATATCTTTGGAAGGAGCTACTTTCAAAAGAAAGTTTGGCAAATATCGTTCAGCACTTCGTACGACTAGATGGTGATGAGAAAACCTTATTAGATAAAAGGAATCTCTATTTCCCGCGTTATCATCAACTCAGTGTAGTACGCCGTCTCATTCATGATGTTTCAACATGTGGCGTAGGGCAGACATATCTTATTCAACATTCCGCAGGTTCAGGTAAGTCAAACTCGATTACATGGGCAGCATTTCAGTTGATTGAAGCCTACCCAGTAGAAAAAGACATTGCAGGAAGCCGAGGGCTAGAACATCCCTTATTTGATTCAGTGATTGTGGTGACGGATCGCCGTATTCTGGATAAACAGCTTAAAGAGAACATCAAGGAATTCTCAGAAGTTAAGAATATTATGGCACATGCCCATAAGTCTTCAGAGCTGAAATCTGCTTTAGAAAATGGCAAAAAGATTATTATTACTACGATTCAAAAATTCCCTTTTATTATTGATGGAATTGCAGACTTAAGTGAAAAGCGTTTTGCTGTGATCATTGATGAGGCGCATAGCTCTCAATCGGGTGTTGCACATGACAAAATGAATGAAGTCATGGGTAAAGGCAATGAAGACAGTGATAATGTAGATCCTCAAGACAAAATCTTAAGTGCGATGTTGGCACGTAAGATGAAAGGCAATGCATCCTATTTTGCTTTTACTGCAACGCCAAAAAACACGACTTTAGAAAAGTTTGGTGAAAAGCAAGTAGATGGTTCTTTTAAACCTTTTGATCTGTATTCGATGAAACAGGCAATCGAAGAAGGGTTTATTTTAGATGTCTTGTCAAATTACACGACATATAAGAGCTTCTATGAAATTGAGAAGTCGATTCTAGACAATCCGTTATTTGATACTAAAAAAGCGCAGAAAACCTTAAGAAGTTATGTAGAGAAAACCCAACAGACCATTGATATCAAAGCTGAAGTGATGCTGGATCATTTTATTCAGCATGTGGTAAATACCAAGAAATTAAAAGGCAAGGCCAAAGGGATGATAGTGACTCAAAATATTGAGTCTGCAATCCGTTATTACAAAGCGATTGACCGTTTGCTTGAGCAAGCAGGGTATCCATTTAAAGCCATTATTGCTTTCTCTGGTGAGAAGAAAGTAGATGGTATTGAATATTCAGAAGCGATTCTCAATGGATTCTCTGACAACGATACCAAAGATATGTTTGATCGAAGTTATGTGGGGGAAAAGAAGCCTGTAGGCGTGAATGAAGATCAGTATCGATTGCTTATTGTTGCGAACAAATACCTGACTGGTTTTGATCAGCCTAAGCTATGTACGATGTACGTTGATAAAAAGTTGGCCGATGTACTCTGCGTACAAGCGCTGTCTCGCTTAAATCGTTCTGCACCTAAATTAGGTAAGAGAACTGAAGATCTCTTTGTGCTCGATTTCTTCAATGAGATAGAAGATATCAAACAATCATTTGATCGTTTCTACACGTCGACTACGTTGTCACAAGCGACTGATATTAATGTACTCAACGAACTAAAAGATGAGTTGGATACTGTTGGAGTATATGAATCTACTGAAGTGGAAGATTTCGCTACGAAGTATTTCGATTCAGTCGATGCAGAAAAATTAAGCCCGATGATTGATATCGCCGTGGCACGTTTTGATGCTGAATTAGAACTCACTCCTGAAGATAAAGCTGATTTCAAGATCAAGGCAAAGCAATTCGTGAAGATTTATGGACAGATGGCTTCAATCTTGCCATATGAAGTTCCCGCGTGGGAAAAGTTGTATTGGTTCTTAAAGTTCTTGATTCCGAAACTCAAAATTGAAGATCCAGAAGCAGATGCTTTAGACGAGTTATTAAACTCAGTTGATTTAAACTCATATGGTTTACAGCGTAAAAAACTGAATGAACAAATTGAGTTAGATACTGAAGAGACAGTTCTAGATCCGACAAATTCGAATCCTCGTGGTGCGCATGGCGGTGAAACTGAAGAAGATCCATTAGATGAAATCATTAAAACTTTTAATGAACGCTGGTTTGGTGGTTGGGCTGCAACGCCTGAAGAGCAAAAAGTAAAATTTGTAAATATCTTAAAACAGATAAAAGAACATGCTGATTTCGAAAGTAAGTACTTAAATAATCCCGATCCGCATACCAAAGATTTGGCCTTTGATAAAATCATGAATGAAGTGATGTTACGTCAAAGAAAGATCGATATGGATATGTATAAGCATTATTCAAAAGATACTGCATTTAGAATGTCATGGAAATATAGTCTGCAACAGGGTGTTATGCGATAAGGACAATATATGTGGAATTGGATACAAGGGGGATTTTATATTTTTCTGATGGTTTTGGAACATTATCCAAAAGTATGGATAGTTCCTTGTATCTTTTTCCTATTCTGTGTTGGACTCATAGCATTGCTTAATGGGCAACTCGCGCATTATTTTGAGACACGTCATGTGAGGCAAATGTCATCTTTTTTAGATCAAGTTATTGTGAGTATTTACGATAAAATTCGTGGGAAAATGATAAGTCGCTATTTGATATTGGGGACATTAGTTTTATTTGTTATTGGATATTTGAGAGCAAGGAAGAAATGCTATTGAAGTTTTATTAAGCCAAAAAAATCTCAAAATTTGGAAGATTGGGATAAGTTTTTATTAAATATCACTTATTGTAAGCGTTCTAGATGAAGTTTGAGGTTGTTCTTATAATTTTCTGAACACTTATATATTTAAGGGTAGTTGTTTGCACGACAAAACTTGTCGTTTTTAAAGTTGGACTCACTTCTTAGTATTCTATATTAAAGTTAAAATATTAAAATATAAGTAAAATGAGATAAAGACATAATGTCACACCCATTTGATGATGCTGAATTTGCAACCGTTTTAAAGCAGAAAGTTTCTAATACTTCCTTGAAGGTTCTACTTTTTGTGAATAAGTTTTATACCAAAATTTATGTAAATAACGAAAATAATGATTGGATAGAGTTGGGGTATGGAGAATTAGGAAGAGAAACACGTGATTATCTAAAATCACTAATAAAGGCTAAAAGAGTAATGATACTTGAGTCTGCTACTAAAGATCTGACATTGGAGAAGCCTAAGTTTGAAGATGCGCAAGATTTATCCACTTTAAAGAAACTTGATGAATGGATCAAGATTTCTATCAATTTGACTGCAGGTAGATTGGGAGAGGTAAAAACTCATACTAAAAACAAAGTTATGTATGATGCAGCTTGGAGATGTCAATTCTCAGGTTGTGGAGTTGATTTAAGAGAACATTTAACTTCTAGTATGAGTGGAAACTATAGCTATTATGCTCATATTGTTGCATCTTCTGAGGATGGACCAAGGGGTAATAGTGATTCTGAAAAACTTGCGGATGAACCAACCAATATCATGCTTTTATGCGATAAGTGTCATCGTTTAATAGATAAAATTGAGCCTCATAACTACAGTGTTGAAATTCTAAGAGATATGAGGGAAAAAAGTGTAAACGAAGTAAAGCGATTATTAGATTGTTTGAAATTTCCAGAAGCGGAAATGATAGTTATTGGTGGAAAAATCGAGGGGCAACCTTTTATTTTTAATAGTCAAGATGCTGAGGAGGCTATGTGGCGACAAGAAATGAAAAGCTTTTCTCAACCGCACCGAATTTTAAAGAATCCAGACTATTTTAGTGCATCTAATAACCCAAATTATTGGGTGAATATATTTGAATTATTTAAATCAGAAGATTTTCCTATTTTAAAAAAGATATTGCACAAGGCTGCAAATGACTATAGACCAAAGATACTAGCAATCTTTCCATTACATGGAATGTCGGTTTTAATTTTGAGTGGGAGAATTATAGGTGATGCTTCAAGTATTGTGTTATTTCAGTTTCATAGACAAAAAGTTTTTGGTAAAGGCAAACAATGGGCATGGCCTGAAGTAGTTGAACCACAAGGTAATAAGTTTAAAGTCATAACACATAAAGACAACCTTGATGGAGAAAGTGAAGCTCTTTTATTGGTGAATATAACTGCTAAAATCCCTGAATCTGAGTTGCCTGAGTATTTATTTAATAATGGATATACTCTACCAACCATAGAAATAACACTTGATGAGTGTTCTTTTAATGCTATCTGTCACCCGAAAGATTTAGAGCATTTAGGTGAAGCGATTGATAGCGCTTATAAAAAGATTCAAGATGAATGGAGACTTCAGAAAGTTCACTTAATTATGGTTGCACCAACGACTGCATGTGTACGCTTAGGTCAAAAAATGCAGGCTCGCCATCATGCTGATTTTATCTTATATGAACGTAAACCTGGTACTGGCAACAAAGGCCCATTTGAACCTACTATCCAAATTGGTGCAAAAAAAGTTAGTTTAGTTGGAACAGATCAGGAAATAGATATTTCCTAAATTTTACTCAATAAGTATGCCTTGAACTAGAATATGACTATTAAGAAAAAAGAAGTTTTCATCTCAGTGGATGTAGAAACATCAGGTCCTATACCAGGTGATTATGATCTATTGTCAATTGGCATGTGTTTGGTTGATAAACCAACTGTTAATTTCTACTGTGAGTTAAAGCCAATCTCAAACAAGTATGACCCTGAAGCATTATCAGTGACAGGGTTTAACTTAGATACTCTATTAAGTACAGGGTTATTGGCAAATGTGGCTATGGCTGAGTGTTGTAAGTGGATTGATCAAAATGTTACAGCCAACGAAATACCTATGTTTGTTGGTTTTAACGTTGGATTTGATTGGTCATTTATAAACTATTACTTCCATAAATATCTAGGAAATAATCCATTTGGCTATACCTCAGTAGATATTAAATCTATGTATTTTGGCTGTTTTGGTGGTGATTGGTCAGAAACTAAATCAAGTAAAATAGTTGAAAAGTTAAAGCCGAAATTTACTGGTAATCATCACGCTTTGCAGGATGCGATATTTCAAGCAGAGTTATTTAATTTAATTTTAGAAGAAGTAAACAGAAGGGGGTGAATTATGAATTTGGTAGCACAAGCGCAGCATCCAACACAAATAGATAGTTGGGAAGTGGTTTTAATTAATATTGTTCAAAAAATTTCATTAACTCCTGCTCAATACGATCTAATAACAGATAGATATAGTAATCTACAAGCGATTTTAAATGTAGCTGAAGATGAAATATTAAAAGATGCTCATATTTTTGTACAAGGTTCAATTGGATTAAAGACAACAATTAAGCCAGCTCCTGAAGCAGAAGGGGATATGGTCAATGTTGATGCTGATGCTATTGTCTTACTTCCTAACGCACAAAATGTAGATTCAAAAGAAGTATTAGATGCACTAACAAGGCGTTTCGAAGAAGGGACTAGAACTAGTACCCCCATTAAACCTTTGCGTAGAGGCATTAGAATTGTTTATGCAGATGAAAATCCAGGTTTCCACATAGATGTTACACCAGCACGAAATGCACGAGGTAATGGTCAATCAGCTGGTTACGGAAATTTAGAGGTCCCAGATAGAGAGACTGGTTGGAAATGCAGTACACCTCGTGATTATTCACTGTGGTTAGAAAATTTGGCTAAGCTTGAAATCCAAATCATTCGAAAAATGGCTGATAATAAAGTTCTGATGGATAGTGCAACTCAAGATCCATTGCCTTTGTATGAAGACTACACTGAACATAATCCATTAAGAGCAACTATTAAATTACTAAAAAGACATCGCGATCAGTGGGCATTAAATTCAGAAAGTCCTGAGTATCGACCGATTTCTGCAGTGATAACAACTCTAGCTGCCAAAGCATATGAGAAAGTTTATAAAGAATCCCAGGCTCAGGCTCTAAGGCCAATTGAGGCAATTGTAAAAATCATTGCATACATGCCGCAGTTTATAACTCAAACTGAAGATGGTTTTGCTGTTCTTAACCCTATGGATAAAGGCGAAAACTTTGCCGAGAAATGGAATCGTCCAAATGGTGAGGGCGAATCTTATCGAGAAGCATTTTTTGAGTGGCATTCACAAGCTTTAGAAAGTATGAAGATAGGGCTTTATGATCTAGAAAGTCAAAAGAACTTCGAAGATAGACTTATTGAAAGCTTTGGCATCCCAAGAACGTTTATTCAAGAGCAAATTAGAAATGTTCCTGATAGGTCATGGACATTACCAGGGAGAAATTCAAATGTATCTCTCAATACAATTTCATTAGGTGCCTTAGCTGGGACGTCATCAACAGCTGCTTCTGTACATACATCAACAGAACCAGTGGGTCGTCTTGGTTAATATGAAAAAAATCACTCCAAAAATACAACAAGGTGTAGACTTTTTACACCAATATTTAGGCCAAGATGCTTCATCTTGGCTGAGAGTAGTAGATCCAAAGGACAAGGAAGTTGTGGCTTATGAGTTTCCTTTACCTGAGGACTTCTTAGGTGTTTCACGAATACTCAGGATTAGCTTTTGCGAAGGCTTTCCAACAGTTGGATTGCGTCTACAGATAAGTCCTTCACCTTGGCTCTTATGGCCCCATGCAATGCGACAATCTTTATGTTTGTATGGATTTGGAGAACATCCAGCAGCTAATTCTCCTGAGAGTGTAGTAAATGATGCATTGAAAAGGCTATTAAAGATCTTAGAGCTAGTATTGCCTTCCTCTAATATAGAAGAAAGAAACGAGGAATTTTATAGGGAAATAAGTTCTTATTGGAGATTACAATTAAATTTTAATAACCATCAGCTTGTTGTTTTGGAACATCCCTCAACTAATGGTGAACTTTTTGGACTCACTGATCAAAGGGGAGGAGTAAAACGTCATCAAGTTGTATGGTTAGCATCGCAGCAACCAATGATAGAAAAACATCTTTCTAAAATATTAAACAGGGTAGAGAAAGTATCGGTTTTAGCACCAGTGGCATATTTTATTCGCTTAAATTCTTATCCAACTGTTGAAATTCCTAATTCCAATAAAGTCTTTGAATGGATTGAAAATCATATATCTTCAGTAGATTTTCAGAAGTTATTAGAATGGGATAAAAGAAATAATAGTTATCCTATTAGATGGTTGCTATTAGAACTCCCGAATACTGAGCCACCCATTATTCAAGCGATAACTCTTAAACACAAAGGTATCAAAAGTGATAGCCATCAAGTTTATGGTAAACGAGCTGGACGTCGATTACGTGAGCAACAGAATAACAATGTAACATTGTCCAGTTTGGAACATAGTCCAGTTCATTTGCTAGCAAAAAATGTAATCCATTCAAGAAACATAGAACTATCAAATAATGATATAGCAAACAAAAAAATAGCAGTGATTGGTGCAGGTTCTTTAGGTAGTTCGGTCGTTATGCATCTAGTGAGAGCAGGTATTACTAACATCACCATTGTTGATCCTGATAGATTTGAAAGTGCAAATTTAGGAAGACATATTTTAGGGGTAGATGATTTAGGTAAATATAAAACCCAAGCATTAAAAGAGCGAATCCAAAAAGATTTGTCTCATATCACTATTACATCAATTCCACAATATATTCAGTATGAATGTATTAAGAATATTGGCATGCTTGATGAAATGGATGTGGTGGTAATTACAACTGCTGATTGGAATTCAGAAGAGTTTATATGGTTATTGCATGAAGTTAGGCAACCTAAGTGGGCTTTAATCCAAGCTTGGGCTGAGCCTCATGCAATTATAGGGCATGTGCTGATAACTAGGCCAAATAGTATTGTTGATGGACGCTACTTATTCGATGAGCATGGAAGCTTTTTACACCGACATTCAGAATGGAAGGATAATGGGGTCATCCCACTTCCTGGTTGTGGAGAAGCGTTTATCCCTGGTGGTCCTATTGGAATTAATACAATAGCGGCAATAACAGCTCAATCGGTATTTGATGTACTTACTGGAAAAGTAGAATCTGAGACATGGGTTACTAGTATAGGTGATATTGAAAAGATACGTGAATTGAATGGTATGTACGTTGGACCGAATGTACCTGAAGGTTGTAAGCAAATTGTCATTTCCAGAGAGTGGCCAAAGGAGCAGTGTACTAGTGAGCTATGATCTAGCTTGGGAATGGCGATGGAAAACGCTTGATGTTGAATTAAAAGTGTCCACAGAGGTGGTAGACATATTCTTTTCTCATCAACAAAAATTAAAAGAAGATGAGAAAGGCGGGCAGTTATTTATTGATACAAGTATGTCGGATGGTTTATGGCTTGCAGTAGCTACACCTCCACATAATTCTGACCTTTCTGGTCCCACATGGTTGGAACTAGATGTCAATAGGTGTAAGCAGGAGGCTATTGAGTATCAAAATCAAGGGTTAGTTTTGGTAGGATACTGGCATACCCATGCTGAGTTAACCCCTAATTTGTCCCCGCAAGATATAAAAAGCTTTCGTGAATTCTCACGAAAGAATATTAGCTCGTTACCGAACCCTTTAGCTGTAATTATTGGTAATGGTAGTAATCGCGATACAATTAGAGCTTGGTCCTTTCAAGAAAATGGGATGATATTGGCTTCTTTAAAATAGAGCAATATCCGATCGAGTTTGAACTAATATAGTTAATTATAAGAAGCATAACCTCCAGTTCAATTTCTGTTTTCACAGAGATGACCTTATACATGAGATATACAATTGGTTATATTAATTGAATTAAAATTTATTTATTTCAAATACTTATTTTTGAGTTAGGCTGACGCCATCATAAATTAATTGAATTTTTTTTAAACTAATTTAAGTCTTAAATATATGAACTAAAGATTACAGTAGTAATCTTTAGTTTGTTAAAACCTGCTATTTATAACTTTTATACTGGGTAAAATTTGGTAAAAATCTAACTTAATTTTCTCTTAATTATAAGTTTTTAAAGGAAACGGAAGTTGAGTTAAGATGCCACCATCTCAGCAAAAAAAAATCAAATAAGAAAAGTAGATATTCAATAAATTAAATAATTTTTAAGCTTTATGACATCACCTGTCATTTTCTCTTTCTATATTTGTCTTGTTTAGTTGAGGCTCTTAAGCTTAATCAACTGCCGCAATGAAAAGTACTCAGGAAAAGAAAATCGATATGATAATACGTTCAGGCCCATTTACCAATAAGCATAGGAAGAATGCTTTAAAGCGTATTTTTAGAGCATTAATACAGGGAAAAATAAAGTGGGCTGAATTAAAGAGATTCTATTTAGCAATGTTGCACCTAGAACGTTATTTAGAAAGACTAAACATTGTTTAAAATAAAATTAATGGTTTTTTTGTTATTTATTGTGAATTTTTGTTTTTGTAATGTGTTATATTTCAAGCATATCAAAACCTTAAAAGTTTGGTATATGTTTTAAATAATTAGAGAAAATTTATGCAACGTGATGATTCTATTCATGAGCGTTTAGCTGACCGATTAGCAAATATTTTAACAAAGTTAAATATGGGGTATCAGTTAAGTATAAAAGAGCTGGCATCTGAGTTTGGGGTAAGTACACGTACTATTTCGAGAGATTTTGATCGCATTAACACTTATTTGCCTTTGTTACAGGATAATGAAAATAAAAAATTTTACCTAGATTTAAATTATTTGGGAAAAATTGCTCCAAAGGATATCCGTAATTTTGCACAGCTCTCAGGAATTAGTCATTTGTATCCCTCATTGGATATGTCTTTTCTGCGTGAGCTTTTAGATAGTCGAGCGCATCAGATTTATAGTGCTAAGGGTTACTCTTTTGAAGATGCTAGTCAGTTTAAAGAATTATTCAAAGTTCTTGGAAAAGCAATTCAAGAGCAGCGACAAATTGGTTTTCTATATAAAGGAGAATCTAGACTGGTTCAACCTTATCGCTTGATTCATCATCATGGTAGCTGGTATTTGGCAGCAGTTAGAAAAGATCAATTACGTACTTATCGCATTTCACATATTCAACTTATGCACGCTACGCATGAATATCCTCAATTTATTCCAGATCAAGATATTGTAAAAGTTGTGGAAGATGATGACAGCATCTGGTTCGGACAGGATAAACAGGAAATCATTTTATCTATTGATAGTCAGGTTGCTTTTTATTTTAAACAGAGATCAATACTACCTGAGCAACAAATTGTAAGAGAGTTGGGGGATGGTGGGTTGTTGGTTTCTTCTAAAATTAATCATGATATGCAGTTATTGCCTTTAATTCGTTTTTGGATTCCACATCTTAAAATTGTAAATCCAGAAAGATTGCAAGATGAGATGGAAAAGGGACTAAAGGAATATTTAGAGCGTAGGAGTTCATAATGGCGTGGAAGCCTAAACCAATGAAAATACAATGCCATCAATGTAAAAAAATAGGAATTTTTGCACCAAAAAGTGATGTGATTTTAGGTTTTCCACGATGTGTAAAATGTGGAATGGTAATGAAAGTTGTAGGAAAAGTGACATTATTAGATTGGGTGATATATCCACTAACTTATATACGTAATATTTAGAATTTTTAGAGCATAAATAATGGACTTAATAAAACAGCAAAATTTAAAAGATGATGTTGATACTTTTATTGGGGAATTATCTCAGACACAAGGATGGAGTAATACTCCAATTTTAAGCCTGAATAAACACCAATGGGATGAAAAATTTGAGCTTAATAATGGCAATGCTCGTTTTTTTCGTATTACTGAGCTTTCTGCCGAAGAAGAAGCAATATTACGACAAGACCTTGAAAATGTAATCGCTTGTTTAGATTGTCCCGATTATTGTTGGATATACTATATTTCGGGTACATCGGAAGGGATTGAACTTTATCTAGGAGTGGTAAATAAGGTTCAAAAATCGGGTGTACATGAATATAGTGAGCTTCTAACCAGCCAGCTAGAGGGGAATCTGACAGGTGTACAACTGGAAAAAGTCAGTAGCGAAGATTTATCTGTAAAAATTATTCAGCCATTACAGGAATCGATATATTTTGGGTTGCTGCATGGCGTACCCTCTCGCAGTATCGACCAGCAATCACAGACTGGGCAGAACATTACACAGGGAATAGACCGTCTTGCTCGTGGTTTGTCAGGTGAGGTCTGGCAGCTTTTATTAGTGGCTGAGCCTGCACAGGAGTTTGAAATTAACCAGCAAATTGATGAATTGTTACAGCTTTCATCTGATTTACATCCACATATCAAGCGTTCACAGCAGTCAGGTGAAAATGACAGTACAACAACTTCAAAGACCACAGGGCGGAGTAGTAGCTATGGTTTAACCAAGAATACAGGAACGAGTTTCTCTAAAACGGATGGTACTGGAGATAGTAGAACTGTTAGCCATTCAAAAGGCGATAATGCTGGAGGAAGTAGAACTAAAGGAGAGAATAGTAGTTATTCTAGTAGTAGTGATACAACCAACTGGGGGAAAAATTCATCTAAGACGATTGCAGATGGAACAAGTACCAATGAATCCCAAACTGTAGGGAAAAATACAGGTAAATCTATTTCTAAAACTGATTCTGATAATAGCTCTACAAGTACTGGTACAAGTATTGGTTCATCAAAATCGGATACGTTTGAATACATCAATAAAAAAATTGAACGTGTACAAAGCCATATCAATGACAAATTGATTGAGCGTTTTGATTTAGGGCGTAGTAAAGGTATGTTCCGTACCGCAGTCTATTTGGCTGCACCAACACCTGTCGTTTATAATCGTTTATCTCGTGCCATGGTATCCGTTTTTCAGGGCAATCAATCGCATTTTTCGCCACTTAAAGTAACGGATTTTTCTTTACAAAAAAAACAAGTTCATAATCTATTTTTAGTACAGCGTTTGCCACAGTCAAATATGAGTAATCAACTGGCATTGATTCACAGTATTCCACAGGCTAAACAGGCATTTTCCGCAGCAACATGGCTTAATGCTAATGAGCTTTCCTTATTGGCAGGTTTACCAAGTCGTGAAGTAGCAGGCATTAAATTACGCAAAAATGTTGATTTTGCAGTAAATCCAGTAAATCCAAAAGATGGTTTTGATTTGGGTGTTGTGGTGCAGCATGGACGTAAGCTCAAAGATAATGTGGTGCGTTTAGATAAAAAATTACTCAATCAGCATATTTTTATTTCAGGGGTTACAGGAGCAGGTAAAACCACCACTTGCCAACAGATTTTGATTAACTCAGGTTTACCTTTTTTGGTTATTGAGCCTGCTAAAACTGAATATCGTAGCTTATCGAAGCATCATCCTGAAATTGAATATTATACTTTGGGTAATGAAAAAGTTTCACCATTTCGTTTTAATCCATTTGAATTATTACCGAATGAGCCTTTATCAGGTCATATTGACATGCTTAAAGCAACATTTGCCGCAGTATTTCCAATGGAAGCTTCAATGCCATATTTAATTGAAGATGCAATTGTTCGTAGTTATGAGCAGAAAGGCTGGGATATTCATTATGATGAAAACTATATTTATCCTGATCCTTGGAATTGTGGTGGACAAAGTTTTCCTATTTTTTCCGAAGTATTATTGACCTTAAAAGAGGTAATTAAATCTAAAAATTTTGGAACTGATTTACAGCAAAAATATGAAGGTTCATTAATTTCTCGCTTAGATAATCTGACCACAGGTGCAAAAGGTCGGATGCTGAATACTCGCAATTCAATTGACATCAATGAGATGCTTGATAAAAAAGTTGTGATTGAGTTAGAGGATTTACGAGATGAACAAGATAAATGTTTAATGATGGGGTTGCTGATTGGGCGTGTGGCTGAAGCAGTTAAACAACGTCATAAAAAAGACCATAGTTTTCAACATCTCACTTTATTGGAAGAAGCACACCGTTTGTTATCTAAACCACAAGGTGGGGAAGATAGTTCTAAACGTTTGGGTGTAGAATTATTCGCTAACCTTTTAGCCGAAGTCCGTAAATATGGTGAAGGTTTGATTATTGCTGATCAAATTCCGAATAAATTGACACCAGAAGTCTTAAAAAATACTAATACCAAAATTATCCATCGACTATTTGCTGCTGATGACCGTCATGCGATTGGTGATACGATTGGTTTAGACGATGAGCAAAAAGAGTTTTTAACCTTGCTGACCGCAGGTGAAGCGATTGTTTATAGTGCGGGTTGGCATGAAGCAGTCAGAGTGCAAGTACATACACCAAATGATACCAATGCACCTGAAATAGATGTGGATATCATTAAACAACTTGGACAACAACGAATATTTACTCAACAAGCAAAACTCTATCCACGTTTATCCAAGCATTATGATTGGAATGAGATTGGGGTAGAAGTCTTTAATCAATATCTAGTGGACGCAACTAGAATGTTAAATTTATTGATTCGTATGGGGATGAAAGCTGACGATTTAGATTGGAAAGCTCGTACCTTTGAAGCAATGCAAGTATTGGCAGAAAAATACCCATTTGTACCTGTAAAACCGACAGTATTGATATTATTTGAAGATATTGCACCGATCTCACCTGAACGTATTTATACACGTAACGCCCAAACAGTGAAATTAAAGGCTGTGGAATTATTTGCAATATTGTGGGATTTAGTCCAGTTAAATTTATTAGAATCTTTAGATGCAGAAAATACGCTCCAGCGGATTTTAGGTGAAGAAAATATTAAGGCTAGTGCAAATATTTGGTTAGATATTGTTGAGATGTGCAATAACATTAAATCAATTTAAGGAGAAATAAAAATCATGGGTTGGTTTAGTAGTTTGATAGGATCTGGTTCATTTTCAAGTCAATCGGAAACACCTGAAGACAATGCCACATATAAAAAATATGCTGCGGAAATCAATAATTTTGAACTGGATCCGAAATTAGTTAAACAATCGGTCAGTTCTAAAAATAGTAGTCTTCAACTCAGTCAAATCCAAGATGATTTAAATGAAATAGATAGTCTTGATGACGTAAAACAACATTTTCAGGAGAAATAAAATGGGTTGGTTCAGTGATGCCTGTTCTGCGGTTAGTTCCGCATTTAGTAGTGTCTGTTCTGCGGTCAGTAGTGCATGTTCTAGTGTGTTAAGTGGGATTTCCAATGTATTAAATAGTTCTTCAGGCTCATTTATTACAGCATTAGCACTTGCTTTACCTATCTCTGGTGCATTAGCAAAAGCTATTACAGCGATAGATGTGATTAGTAAAATTTTAGGAATGTTAGAGCCTAATGAAACCACAGAAGAGATTGGTGATCGTGCGATACAGGCACAGGATCATGGAATTAGTCCTGAGAACTATGCAACTTATAAAGAATATCTGGCTGCGATTAAAAGTTTTGAATTAGATCCTAAAAAATCTGCTGAAACAAGTGACCTCGATAAAATGGCAGCAGGTATTGGCGTACAGTATTGGGGTTTTGAAGAAAAATTTGGGGTTGGTACAGGAGACTTATTATCTAAAACTGTTGAGTCACCAGATTATTTCACAGGAGATCGTTTAGCTAGTTTCCTTGATAAAGTTGAAAATATATCTGATGTTGTCCAGTTTTTTGATGGAAAGCTTTCATCAAATGAACGTAATGCTGTGGAAGATAAATTGATTGAAGCTGAAAAAAGTATCAATCCAGATAAATCAACTGCAAATATTTTAAAAGAACTGAATGACAATACTCAATTTAGGGACTATACCCATGAGTAAACAAAAAGCCACTATTAACGATGACCTACAACATTACTTATGTATTTTGGCATTTAAAGAACATCTGGTCGCATACCAAAGTATGCAATCAGAACCCTGGCAGCTAATTCAAATTAAGGGTGGTCAGCAATATCTACACAAGGATAAGGCGAGTAGCTTAAAAGATGTATTAAGCGATATTTCTGCTAACTTGAATTTAAAAGATGGCTTAGAAAAAGTAAAAGTGAGTCTACTTTATCAACAGGGGCAAGATAAGCTATTTATTGATGCTGTGAAAAACTTACAGGAATATCACTGTAAGACATGGCAAATACTCAACTGGGACAGTATTTATCAATATGCTTTACAGATATTGAATATCGAGCAGGTATTTTTTGATACTCAAACAGTCGATCATCCATGGGTACAAGATCATATTTTGCCATTGGTTTGGCATGAAAACAGTATTGAGCACCAACAGCAGGCTTTAGCTGCTTTACGTCAGGAAAAAAATCAGATTGAAGAGCAGCTTGCATTAATGCGCTCTGATGCAGAACAAGCCTTGGCTCAACAAGTGAATAAACTTGAAAATGATAAGCAACAGTTACAACAACAGATTGTTGATGCAAGAGTGCAATTGCAAAAATTGCAGCAGCCTGACTTAGAAAGCCTTTTGGTTTTTCTACCTGTCATTTTTAAAGATTTCTGGAATGTGGTACGTCCTGATGAACTGGCGATGATTGTTGGGGTACTTAATACGCCATCAGTGCCATCACCATACCATTCACCAAGCCTAAGCACAGTTCAACAAAAGAAACGTCAATATTTAGCACTGTCAGAAGAAAGTCAGGGCAAAATTTTGGATTTATGTCGAGAGTTGGTACATAACCATAATGCGTTACAAGTACATCAGGAATTTAAAGCTTTAGTCGGGGCATTGGATTAATTATGGCAAAAGATGACAACATGCCTACTAAAAAAGAAATCATTCAATTTCTTGAACGTGTAGAACAATTAAACGAGGACGACAACGTGTTTAAAGAAAAATTGGGTGGCTTATTACGCAAAATTGTTGGTAAAACAGCAACCCAAAATGATACTTCGCCTATACGACATGATACAAAATCGGAAAATCATTTATTATCAAACTCAAAACTGACAGAGCTTGAACAGCGTATCCATGCTATACAGCAGGATAATGATAACTTAGGTCAAAAAATAACACAGCTTAAACATACTAATAAGAAATTAGAGGAAGAAAATATGGGGATTTTGGATTTATTTAAGCGAAAAGAACAAGATGTTAGTCATTTACAGCAGCAGATTAGTGGATTAAGTCAAGACAACCAAAAGCTTAAACAAAATAATGAGTCTTTAAGTACTGAAAATCAAGATTTAAATAAAAAACTTGGTTCATTTAACTGGGCAAATTCACTTAAATCAGAATTTAATTTTTTAAAACAAGTACAGTCACATCCAGAGCTTGCCAGTATTTTATTGCCAAATGGTGATGATAATGTCCTGCAATTAATTGCGATTGCATCTCAATGGAATAATGTGTTACGAGTTTGGGATGCTTTAGCAACACAAATTAAAAATACACAACAAGCAATTTCTGTAACAGAACAGCAGATTATTGAGCATGGTTTGGCTTTATTTAATCTGACTCTACAAAGTAATCAGGCAACCTTGAAAAATCCAGAGTTTGGTGAAAGTTATGATTATGATATTCATCAAAAAGTATCAGGTAGTGGTGGAAGTATTGAGCAAGTATTACTCGCAGGTTTATATAATGCCGCAGGCGAAAATGTAAGAGCTGCAATAGTAACTACACGTTAATTTTAGAAATGAATAAATTCCCTTTATATAGCAAAGAGACAAGGAGGAATAATGATGAATAGAAATAGCCTAAGAATAGGGAAGTCATGAGTCAACTCACCAATACGTATGATGTTTATTTACCTAAAGCCAAGCAACAGGTATTACAAAAACTTATAGCAAGTGACATCAAGAATAAGCTTGCTGAAACAGAAAAAGCATTGGTGAGCTATTTTAAGACACAACGTTGGTGGATAATTAATAATGGTGAAGCTATTTTAGATAACCAAACTGGGCTATTGTGGCAAGGTAAACCTAAATCAACGCAATATAAATATGACCAGCAAGATGCTGCACAAATGAATATTGGCCATATTTTGGGTTTATCACACTGGCGGCTTCCAACAGCATCACAATTGGAAAATTTGGTTAAAACTGAACCGAAATTTCCATTAAGGACAGGAGAGTATTATGAAATAAATAACTGGTGGGCATGGCTTACATCAGATAAAAAAGTAGCAAAGTTAAAAGAGAAAAATATTGGCTTTGGTCAGTTTTTTGAGAAAAGAACTAGAAATTTGAATAACTCCAATTTTGGTTATGCCATTTCTTCTGTATATCGCTCAAGAACTGAAGAATATAATGAATATCAAATCGCTAAAGTTATCTCAGTAAGCTCTTTCTTGAAAGATTTTTCTGATATTGAATGCATCAACGCATTTTTGGATATGGGTTGGAACTTTCAATCACACGCAGTAAGCAATGGAGATACAGCTTATAAAGCATTCTTAATGACTCTATCAAAATATAAATTATTGTTATCATTAAACTCAAAAGAGCAATTAGATATTATTACATCGTGGAAAAATATTGATTATTTTTCTGTTCGCTTACCTGTCATAGATGCTCCAGTTTTTACTGATAATCATAAAGGTTTATGGGAATTCTACGCTCCAGAATCTCAACAGGATAAATTTAATAAAGTTCAGTCCGAAACCTCTGTACGTGGTCGAAATCCTGCTTTAGATATTCAACATGCACCCGTTGCAATTGACTTTGGTACAAGTAGTACGGTCGTTGCCATTCGTCAAAATGGGCGCGATGAATTATTACGTATTGGAATACAGGAAAAAGACTTAAATAAAGCGATTAGTGCAGAGCAATTTGAAAACCCAACGATTTTAGAGTTTTTAAACCTTAATGAATTTCAAACTGCATGGCAAAGTGAAGCCTATCGTCCTTTGGTTAATTGGGATCATGTACATTGTTCGCATGAAGCCAAAGCCAGTTTAAATAATAATAAGGAAGCAGATAGCAAGGTTATTTCAAGTATATTCCCACGTTTAAAACAATGGGCATTACGTGATGCTCAACAAACCAGAGTTGTGATTACAGACCAACAAGGCACAGAATATACGGTTCAACCATTAACGGAATATAACCCTGTTAAAGGTCAAGCGATTCAAATCAATCAAAACTACCCTGAACTTGATCCAATTGAACTCTATGCTTGGTTTTTAGGTATGAATATCAATTGGCGTGGTCGTGGCATATTTCTTGATTACTACATGACTTTTCCAGTCGCATATCCAATTGAAGTAAAAGATAAAATTCTGGCTTCTTTCCGCCGTGGTTTAATGCGGAGCTTGCCAGAATCATTAATTGCTGATGAGCAGTTTAACCAGTTTAGTGTTCGGGAATGGGCTTCTGAACCTGCCGCCTATGTAGCCGCAGCTTTGGAAAAACTCAATATTGAACCGACTGAACAAGGCGTTGCTTATGCTGTATTTGATTTCGGTGGGGGTACAACCGATTTTGATTATGGTATTTATCGGGAACCAAATGAGCAGGAAGAAGATTTATACGACCATGTGATTGAACACTTTGGTGCATCGGGAGACAAGTTTTTAGGCGGTGAAAACTTATTGGAAAACCTTGCTTATATCGTTTTTAAATATAATCAGGAAATTTGCCGTAAACAAAAAGTGAGTTTTACTAAGCCATTAGATGTCGAGAAATTTATTGGCTATGAACAGCTTATTGACGATAGTCAAATGGCTTATACCAATACGTCTTTATTGATGGCAGCATTACGTCCATTTTTAGAAAAAGGTCAATTTGCGGATGGTTTTGCAGGAGCTTTGGACATTAAATTGCTCAACCGAAAAAATGAGGTTGTCAATTGTCAATTTACGGTCAAACAAGATGAATTGTTATCTTATTTAAAAAGCCGTATCTATCAAGGCTTCGTTAATTTCTTTGTAGAGCTAAAACAGGCATTTACAACACAGCATCAAGCTTTACCTAAAGTTATTCATATTTTGCTAGCAGGAAATGCTAGTCGTTCCAAATTGGTGAAAGAATTATTAGTGGGTATTGAAAAAAAAGATCAAAACCAAACCACACTATTAAATCTAAGCACAATTTTTCGTCAGGATATTCCTGAATTTAAAATTCATTATCCACTAGATGCTGACCTTAAACACCATGATGTTATTACTGCAAAAACAGGCGTAGCATTGGGTTTATTACGCCTTTGCCCAGGAGAGGGCTTAAAAGTCATTAACCATGCCATAACAAATGATGATGCAAATAGTCCATTCCAGTTTTATGTTGGTCGTCAAAAACGTGGAACGTTTGAAGTCAAGCTAAAACGTGGCGATGCCTACCATCAGTGGCAGCAAATTGGTGCTGTGAGTGAAGATGGGATATTCCTATTACTTTATAGCTCTTTAGCTCAAGCCTTAACGGATGAAGGAATGAAACGAGGAGCAACGGGTCTATTTGACCAGCGTATCCGTTTTGCAGGTAACACCGCAGGGCAAAAAGTTTTCGCTCGTATTCTCGCTCCAAGTGAAATTGAATTGTGTTCAGCAAGTGATCTGGACGAAATACAAGTAACAGGTGGTAATAATTTGCAGCAAATTAAATTGTCATAGGGACATAACCTGTCCCAACCAAATATCAAAATTTAGAAATAGTTAAATCGGGGAACATTAATGAGTCAAAGTTTTGAAACTTTTGTACCAACTTTAAAACATCAAAAACTACTTGCCACCGTAGAAGCAATTGCACTTGAAAAGGATAAGGTAGAAGATACGATAACGCTCAAACAAGCGACTGAAGATGCTGTAAAGTATTTTGAACAATATCGTTACTGGTCGATAGATAATGCAGGTATTATTTTTGACAGAAAAACAGGTTTATTGTGGCAAGAAAAGAAGACAGTAAATAATGCCACTGAAATGAAACAACTAAATTTATTAGGTTTACAAGATTGGAAGTTTCCAACACAAGGTGATGTAAAAACAATTGTAGAAGATAATAATAATCATTGGCGAAAAAATCAAAATAGTTATTATCTTCTAGGAAGTTCAATTATACAATTAAGCGAAAATCAAGCGATGTGGTTGGATAGAGATTATCCCTCCACACATAATAACACTGGATATTTAATTTTAGCGATAAATTTATACCTCAAAGGAAAATCTACACTACAAATTTTAAAAACATTCAACAAAAGGAAATGGGATTATAAACCTTATAATGTTAATGCTGCGGTAGAAATTAGTATATTGCATAAAAATGCAAATATTATTAACCAATTGTCAGAAAAAACCTATAACTACAAACCTGAACTAAGCATTGCCCAAGTCTGGCAAAATATTGACTATATCAGCAGCCGTCTACCAAAAATTGACGCTCTAAAATTTACTGATGTTGAACAAGGCATGTGGGAGTTTTTTGTTCCTAAAGCTTTACAGGGTAAATATAAAAAAGTTCAATCTAAACAATTCTGCCGTGATCGTAACCCTGTTTTGGATATTAGGGAAGCCAATGTCGCAATTGATTTTGGTACAAGTAGTACGGTGGTTGCCATTCGTAAAAATGGCAAAGATGAATTATTGCGTATTGGGATGCAGGAAAAAGATTTTGCCAAAGATGTAATTACTGACCAACAATATGAAAACCCGACTGTTTTAGAATTTTTGGATTTACAAAACTTTTTGAATGAATGGCAGAGCGAAAGTTACCGTCCATTGGTTGATTGGGATAATATCCATTGTTCACATGAGGCAAGAGCCGCATTACGCAACAATAATAGTAATACCAAAGTGGTGAGTAGTATTTTTGCTCGCTTAAAACAATGGGCTTTGCGGAATGAACAAACAGCGAAAGTTCGTTTACGTGACCAACAAGAGTATGAATATCAACTACAACCTTTAACTGAATATAATCCTGTCAAAGGTCAGCCAATTCAAATCGGTAAAGATTACCCACAACTTGACCCAATCGAAGTTTATGCGTGGTTTTTGGGAATGACCATTAACTGGCGAGAAAGGGGTATCTTCCTCAACTATTATTTAACTTTTCCTGTGAAATATTCCAATGAGGTGAAAGCCCGAATATTGGCAGCATTTCGCCGAGGACTACAACGTAGTTTGCCTGAATCATTGATTTATGATGAACGCTTTAATGAGTTTAGTGTGGAAGAGCTGGCTTCTGAACCTGCTGCTTTTGCTGCTGCGGCATTAGAGCGTCTGGAAATTGAACCTGATGATGGTGGTGTTTCCTATGCCGTATTTGATTTTGGTGGTGGCACAACCGATTTTGACTATGGTTTCTATCGTAATCCAAATGACGACGAACATGATGAGGGATGGGATCATGTCATTGAACATTTTGGTTCATCAGGTGACCAATTTTTGGGTGGTGAAAACTTACTAGAAAACTTAGCATATCTGGTATTTCAAGCGAATAGCAGCGAGTGTAATAAAAAGAAAATTGCATTTACTAAGCCATTGGATGCAGAAGTTTTTGCAGGTTCAGAACTACTCATCGCACAAACACAGGCTGCTTATACCAATACCACGCTAATGATGTCTAAACTAAGACCATTATGGGAAGCTGGAAAAATTGATCTTGATTCTAAAGGAACAGAAACGTTTAAACTGATTAATAAAGATGGGCAAACTGTAGACTGTGAGATCGCAATTAAACAGGATGAACTGATTAAGTTTTTGGAAAATCGTATTCGTCAGGGTTTAAAAGACTTCTTTATTGCCATGAATGTTGCCTTTAAACAGCAGCATCAAAAGTTACCTGAGCTGATTCATATTCTTTTAGCTGGAAACTCAAGTCGATCACGGATGGTATTAGGCCTGTTAGGACGTTTGGATGATGAGAAATCTAAAGCCTTACATCAATTGTTATTGGCAGATTTAGCAGAGATTTTTGAAGAATTACCTGATCTGGAAATTCATTTACCTTTAGATGCTGATCCTAAAAATGCTTATGCACCAACAGCAAAAACAGGTGTGGCGTTGGGGTTGTTACGTTTGTGTCCAGGGGAAACACTAAAAGTTGTCAACCATGCTGCGGAGGATAATACCGATAGTCCATTCCAATACTTTATTGGTGCATTTAGACGAGATACTTTGCAAGTGGCAATTCATCGTGGACAGACTTATCAGGAGTGGGCGGAACTCGGTAAGCCACTCAATGGCGTGTTGGTTATGGGTTATACAACTTCATCTAGCGCAGCGCTTGAAAATCAAGTTAAGCGTGGTGATAAAGGTGTGTTTGAACAAAATTTACGATTATCTGGTAATGTGCAAGGTCATAAGGTATTTGCTAAAGTACTTTCACCAAATGAAATTGAAATATGTACAGCGCAGAGTTTGGATGATGTTCATCGCCAGCAGACCAATAACAATCGTATCATTCAATTAAGTATTTAATTCAATAGATTGTGGTTGTTTACTGTAGGGTAAGCAACCTATTTTCACTTTCATTTTGCTTTGAGAAACAAACATGCCTTCAGATATCCAACAAACCTTTAAACTAAACCGTGAACACTTTAATGAAGATTTTCGTTTACGTATCCATCGTTCATTAAGCTGGTTACAGCGAGCAGAACAGGCCAAACAAGAACAGGACTTTGATTCACAGTTTATTTTTCTGTGGATTGGTTTTAATGCTGTTTATGCGAAAGATTTAGGTGCAGATTTACGCAGTGCGGATAAGGGGGCATTTGTACAATTTATCTATCGGATTTGTTATTTAGATAAAGAACAGAAAATTTATTATTCAGTTTGGAATACCTTCTCAGGTAGCATCCGTATTTTGTTAAATAATAAATTTACCTTTCAGCCTTTTTGGGATTATCACAATGGTTTAATCACAGAACAGATTTGGGTCGAAAGTTTTGAACGAAACAAGAAAAAGGCATTAAGTGCTTTAAGCCAAAAAGATACTCCGGAAATACTCATTGCTGTTTTTAATCATCTATATACTTTACGTAATCAAATTATTCATGGCGGAGCAACTTTTAATAGTACAGTGAATCGTGCTCAACTTAAAGATGCCTGCAATATTCTAGCGACATTAATTCCTGAAATGTTGAAAGTGATGTTAAATCATTCTCATGATAAAACATGGGGTAAGCCATTTTATCCTGTAGTAAAGATTGCTTAGGTATAAATATCAAATGATATAAAATATTTAATTTTATTAACTTAATAATATTTTAAAAAATTGGAATGTGGTCTATTAGGGTGATCTTATGAATCAAAAGATATCAAATGAAAATTTATTGGTTGGCTTAAAAAAGCAACTTCAAAAGGTTTTATTTAATCAACAGCAATTATTACTAAGTTTAGAGCAGAATGATTTAGTCCCACAGCATAATGCCGAGAAGCCTCGTGTATTTGATAACAAGACAGTACCTGAAATGAAAAATGTATTACAAGGAGAATATACAAAACTCGAAAATTTCGAAGTTGTATTAGCTGTTGTTGGTACGATGAAAGCAGGTAAGTCTACAACTATTAATGCGATTGTTGGTCGAGAGGTTTTACCAAATAGAAACCGTCCTATGACTGCGTTACCTACACTCATAGCACATAAAAAAGATCAAAAAGAACCGATTCTTACTTGTGATGTAAAGGACATTAATAAATATATTGCAAACCTTAAAAAAATTACACTATCTAAATTTCAAACAGATGAGAGAGTAAAAAGTTATAAAGAGATTGTCGAACTAATCCAAAATATACAACAAGGTTATAAATTTAAAAAACAATATAAAGGCGAGGAAGCAATTTTTAGCTTCTTGGCAAACTTAAATGATCTAGTTCGTTTATCTAGAATTATTACTGATAGCTACCCTGAATTAGGATTCCCTTTTGCTGCTTACAAAGAAATTAATTCTTTACCAAGGATCGATATTGAATTTACTGAATTAGCTAAGCAAGAAGATCAGTTAGGTAATCTCGTTTTATTAGATACCCCAGGGCCAAATGAGGCAAATATACCTGAATTAAGAAATATTTTTGAGCAGCAGTTGAAAAGAAGTTCTGCCGTAATGGTTATAATGGACTATACACAACTTAAATCTCAGGCTGATGCAGATATACGCGAAGAGTTAGAAAAATTACCAAAAATTGAAAAAGATCGCTTGTTTGCATTAGTTAATAAATTTGATCAAAAAAATGCAAATGGGGATGATCAAGAGACTACAAAAAATATTGTGTGTAACGATTTATTAAAAGATAAGGTCCATCATAACAATATTTATTGTATTTCAGCTCAGGATGCTTTTTTATCAACAAGGCTTCAAAATTACATTAACATGCATCAACAAAAACCAAGTTTTGATGAATTGGAATGGGTTCAAGACTTTGCAAAAAAAACCTATGGTACGAAGGCTAAGCGCTTCTGGGAAGCCTCTGAAATTAATGAAATAATAGAAGATAGTCAGACTTTAGCATTTGAAAGCCAAATAGCAACTCCTTTGGAAATGGTAATTCGAGAGAGTTATAAAAATGCGCCTAAGATTGCAATGCAGTCAGCTTTAAGAGATGTGGACAATATTTTTTTAAATATCTCTAATTATTTTAGTGTACATGGATATTTTAATAAAGAATATCAAATGACTGAAGGTGAACTAAAAAAAATCAAAGAATCTTTAATTAAATTAGATAAAGATAAGACTATTCTTAAAGAACAGTCGAAAAGATCAATTAAAGAGGTGAGTAGTACTGCAAAAAAGTCTTTAAATGAGATTGATTTGAAGTTTAATAAAATTAAGGAAAATAGTTCTATTATTATTAAATCTGAAATAAATGAAACAGTTAAATTTTTTCTACAAGAAAAAGAAGAGGAATATGGTGATAAGGTTGGTAAGGGTAGAGTAAGTAAATTTTTTAATGCCGTACTCTTAAATGAAAATTACTCGAAAGATAAAAGCCAAATTAGTGCAGATTTAGAAGATCTTAGGAAAGCTTCTAATACTACGGAGAATGATAATATTAAGCTTAAAAAACCTGAGATGGAAAAACTAAGTTTGAAAATTGATAAAAAAATACAAATTCTAGAAATGGGATATAAAAAATCTTTGAATGATGTATTGAATCCTATTTTAGTAAATTTCAATTCACTCATTAGCGAAATAAATAGTGATGTCATTGAAAATGTCTCACAAATTAGTCGAGAATTTGGTAAATCTGGAATTGAAATCGAGCTTTCACCTTTAGAAATTGATTTTGAAAAAACAAAAACATCCATGAATCTTAGTTTTTTAGATTTATCTGATGAAAAAATTGAGACTAGACGAGTAGAGGCTACATCAACATTTGCTGGGGCTAGAAGATGGCTAGGTGGTTTTTTTAGAAATAAATTAAACTATGAAAATGATTGGGGATATGAAGAAGAGAAAACTGCTTACCTAGAGTTAAAAATAGAAAAAATTTATCAACAATTAGATAAGCAACTTTCTGCAGAGTTGGTTAAACCTCTTCAATCTCATTTAGAACAGTGCTTCCAGAAATTTAATACAAAACTAGAGGAAGATTTATTTTATATCAATTTACAAATTGAAGAGTTAATTAATGAATTGCAATCTGCATTTGATGCTGAACAACTGCCATATGAGCAAAAGAAAAAACGTAAAGACATTATGAAAGATATAGATAATAGGAACAAATCTATTCAAATTGAAATTAATACAGTCAAGAAGAATTTACCTGTATTACTTGCTGGAGGAATATTATGAGTTCATTTGAAAACTTGTTAATACAAGATCAATCTTCTGAATTTAAATTCTTAAATGAAAAATTGATTGTCGATTTTGTGAATGGTATTAATATTTCTCAAGATTTGCAAAGTGTGATTAAGAAACGCTCATCACACAGTAACCGATTTTTTGATGCTGTTTCAGGGAAAGCGTATTTACGACAAGCACATTTAAATGATCATGTGCTTACAGGTTTGCGTGCATGTGAAGGGTGGTTAAACTCTTTATCTCACAATATGTATGAACATTCTGTTGCTATTTCACACATTTCAAGCTCTTTAAGTAAAACTCAACAACATTTAGCAAAAGTTACAGATGTTGTCATTGATATTCGAGATCAGGTGGGGATTCTTAGCCAACATACACAGGAGTTGATGCAGGATATTCAAATAATAAAAACAGCAGATGCTGCTAACGCACAATTGGATTTAGTGTTTTCATCATGGGAAGCTGGTGATCTAAACAATTATTCTATAATAGCGAAATCTTATATTTCATTAGATAATTTATTTTGGGGAAGCTTTTCAAAAATTGTAAATCTTCCTAATAAGGGTGATTATCTAAAAAGGTTGAGGAATAGATTAGTGACTTTATTAAAAAAAGAGTTTGTAACGAAAAGTGGAGATCAGATTTTTTTACGTGAAGATTGGATCCATTGTGAAAAACAAAGTCAAAATCAGCATGAACTTTTAGAATATATGGGAGACTGGAGTTTAGCTAAACCCACAATTGTACCAAATACTTTTTTAGCAACCCAATGGGATGTTTTAGATGAAAAAGAAATAAAAAGACCTGAGGTCAATCACTTACCTTTTCATGTTGCAGATATTAATACGGTTGCTGATAACATGATTAATGAGTTTTTTAAGGTGAGAAAAAATGGCTAAATTAGGGTTGGTGCTCTCTGGCGGGGGGGCAAAAGGGGCTTATCATGTTGGTGTTATTAAAGCCTTACAAGAACTAAATATCCGAATTGATATGTTATCTGGTGCGAGCATTGGCGCTTTAAATGGAGCAGTATTATTATCAGCTAAAGATCAAAGATTAGGGTTGGCTCATCTTGAACAACTTTGGGATAAACTTCCCGAAGTGCAACCAATACAATTTAAAGGAAAAGAGTCTGTATCTGATTTTTTTGGTTTAAAAAAGAATATTAATATATCAACCTATATTAGCCTTTTACTAGCTTCAGGTTTAAGACTTGCTACGCCTGTAGGAATCCCAGCAACGCTATTAGCACTTGCTTTTGAACGGCTAGATATTAAAGATTTAGAAGGCATTTGTAAGCAGGAACCTTTGTTTGAAATGATGGAGGAATTTCTAAATTTAGAAAATTTGAATCATTCTATCCCTTTTTATATATCGACTTATAAAATTAAAGATTATGAGAAAGCAATTGATAGATTGAAGGAAACATTAGCTGCAACTGTGAGTTTTCTTAAAGCAGAGTTTTTAGGGGTGGATAATCAATTTTCTGAATTCTACAAAATTCAAGATTTAACTCAAGATAAACAGAAGAGTTATATTCTTGCATCGGCTGCACTGCCTCTTATTTTTTTGCCTCAAAAAGATGGGCAAGGAAATAGATTCGTAGATGGAGGATTAGGAGGGGCCTTAAAGTCACAAGGTAATACTCCAATTACTCCTTTAATCGAAGCTGGATGCACACACATTATTGTTTCTCATTTGGATCATGGGTCACTTTGGCATCGGTACGATTATCCTCAGGTTAATATTATTGAAATTAGACCTAATGAAAAGTTAGATCTTTCAGCTGCGAAGCTTTTGGATTTCTCAAGAGCAAACATCGAGAGATTAAGGCTACAGGGATATTTAGATACAAAAAGCGAGATGGGGCGAATTTTGAGTACTTTTAGTAATATCAAAAATATTGATAGTAATAATTCCACACTTAAAGCGAGCATTAAAATGTTAAAAGATACTGAGAATAGTTTAGATGAAATTATGAAACATCTATAAGACGGACTTTGAGTTAAATTTGGGTAAGGGTGAACCGTACCGGGTTTGTCGGAGACCAAGCTTTCTGAGAGAATGTCCCGATGAAAAAAGTAAAATATACCCCTGAAATCAGAGAAAGAGCGGTTCAATTATTGATTGAATCCGAGAAAGATTATCCATCGAATTGGGCTGCGATCACCGCTATTGCTCCCAAGATAGGTTGTACTCCTGAAACACTACGTGTTTGGTATCAAAAATATTTAGATAAACAAAATCCAGTTAAAGTACAGCAGCTTTCAGACCAAGAACGTATCAAACAACTGGAACGCGAAAATAAAGAACTGCAACGCGCCAATGAAATTCTACGTAAAGCAGCCGCTTTTTTCGCCCAGGCGGAGCTCGACCGCCCACACAAATAATGGTGGATTTTATCCATAATAATAAAGAGCTGTACGGAGTCGAGGCGATTTGTAGAATTTTACCGATCGCACCTTCAACCTATTAC
>NZ_VPAS01000016.1:0-48620 GCF_013419125.1 Acinetobacter sp. YH12102
ACAAGTTGTTCTTCATAATCTCTTAATGATCTTTCTAACACCTCGTCAGTGCCAGAAGCTGGACTTCGATATACTTAACAACTCAGCAATCTGCTTCGTTCGTTTCCGTCTATCTCGTCGGTATGGGTGCATTCTAGAGGATTTCAGAATCATTGCAACCCCCTATTCACTATATTTTTCACGTATGTCTTTTTTTTCTACAAAAAATCCTAAAAAATCGCTTTTTTATCTAATTTTTAAGCGTTTTTATGCAATAAATGCACTAAACACATCATTTTATTTTTATAAGCCAAAATTTAATTAGACTTAAAAGCGATCAAAATAATAGCTAGAGTAGTGATTTTTTACTTTTTATCTTTAAATAATGCTTTTTATCTCGTTCAACCCCCAGAAACAAAACCAAATCATGACATATTAGCGAAACCAACGATTCTTTCCCTTCGACTTGGTAGTTCATTCGCACTTTTTCAGTGAAACTTCTTATAAAAGCGTATAGGTATCTTAGGCTATAAAGACGTTATTCAATGATTTTGGTGTTTGGGTATAAGGCCGCACAAGCTTGCTTATCTATATAGATATAGAGATAGAACATATCAGCAGGTTAATTCTATTCAGTTACTTTTCCTGCTTGCGCTGCTCAAGCCAGTATTGCATGACTTCTATAATCATGTCTTTTTTGCCCTGATAGTCTTCAGCAACAAAGAATAGTTTTGCGCGTCGCGGTAAACGCTCTTCAATCAGGGAAAATAGATAGTAATTCGCAGCCAGATCAAGCTGCATAAATAAGTTATAGACAGGGATATAACGTTGCTGTTTTTGTTCGGCAGACTGATATTCAAATAAGAAACTTAAAATACAATCAATGTCTTCATCAAAAATATTTTCTGTTGGATAGCGATACATCGAACCCCCTCTGTTTTCTTTTTATATTGTGCTGTCTTTTGCGAACCAATATAGTCAGCCACCCTTTAGCTAGCAAAACAACACTTAATTAGAGGATGAATTCTAGGTGGAATGTCCTCCAAGAAAATAATACCTGCGGTTTTAAAGGTTCAGAATGAAATCGCTACAAATAAAAAAGGAAGAGATCTCTCCCAAAATCTCCTCCTTAGAATTGAATCTTTACCCGATCCATTATGTCATTATTATAGTTATTCACTTTAAAGCTTAAAAAAGAGTCTCTTGGGGAAGAGACCTTATAAATTGTGGAGTTGTCTTATTATCACCCTCTAGATGCTTTGAACCAATTCTCTAGATGAATAAATCCTATAGATAATAAACCCGAAAAGCAAGCAATTTGGGAAAATTTAACTCTTGTTTTTATAGGGTTTTTTTTGAAGTTGCTTATTTGCTTTATGAATATAGGACATCAATAAAAAAGCAGACCGAAGCCTGCTTTTATTTCAATAACTTATCAATTTTTTAATCGGTAAAAGTAACTTTCGCAATCGCTTTTTTGCTGGCCTGAACGATCAAGGTCAGATTTTCCTTAACCGAATAAGAACTATCTACAGTGTGCCAATCCACTTTCACCGCGCCACGACCTAAAGCATCTTTGGCTTGGGCCGCATTCTTGGTTAAACCTGCTTCACGTAAAATTGAAGTAATAAAGATTTCACCACCAAACTCGCCACGTGAAATAGTCACTTCTGGCGTACCTTCCGGTAATTCACCCTCAGTAATGATATTACCCGCACCTTTATGTGCATGCGCAGCAGCGTCACTTCCATGGAAACGCTCAACCAGCTCCAGCGCAAGAATCTTTTTCACCTCTTGCGGGTTACGGCCTTCAGCAATTTCTTTTAGCAACTGCTGAATTTCTTCAATTGATTTAAAGCTGAGCAGATCAAAATAACGCTCAATCAATGCATCCGGCATTGAAAGCACTTTTTGATACATCGCACCTGGCGCATCAAATACACCAATATAGTTGCCTAAAGATTTAGACATTTTATTCACGCCATCTAAACCTTCAAGAATAGGCACCGTAATACACACTTGTGCTTCCTGATCATAACGACCTTGTAGCGTACGACCCATCAACAGGTTAAAGGTCTGGTCTGTACCACCCAACTCTACGTCCGCTTCTAAAGCCACCGAATCATAACCTTGTACCAATGGATACAAGAATTCGTGAATCGCGATCGGCTGTTGACTGTTATAACGCTTGGTAAAGTCGTCACGCTCCAACATACGCGCCACAGTTTGCTGTGATGCCAATTGAATTAAATCAGCCGCGGTTTTTTGTGCAAACCATTCCGAGTTAAATACAACTTTGGTTTTGTTTGGATCAAGAATTTTAAACACTTGTTCTTGATAGGTTTTTGCATTTTCTAAAACTTGTTCACGTGATAATGGTGGACGTGTAGCACTTTTACCTGTTGGATCACCGATCATCGCCGTGTAGTCACCGATCAGGAAGAATACTTCGTGGCCCAAATCCTGAAATACTTTTAACTTGTTGATGAGAACCGTATGACCTAAGTGCAGGTCAGGCGCAGTTGGGTCAAAACCTGCTTTAATTTTTAATGGACGATTCTTTTTTAATTTCTTAAGAAGGTCTTCTTCAGAAATAATTTCATGGGTGCCTCGTTGAATGAGGGCAAGTTGTTCTTCAGCCGGCAGGAAATTTGACATCACAAAATCCAATACATCAGTTACTCAATTTGTGCGATATACTAACACTTTTTCAGCATATTGCAGGCTTAAGAATAACCATGACAGCGATCTATATTGGGGTAATGACCGGCACAAGCATGGATGGTGTCGATATTGTTGCTGCTTCTTTTGATCCTTTACAGCTTCATGCCACACTCACTTTGGCATTCGATCCTGACCTGCGGCATGAGCTGATGGCACTGACTTTGCCCGATGACAATGAAATTGACCGTATGGGCAAGGCCGATGTGGCCTTGGCAGAAATGATTGGTCATGGTATCAACCAACTGATTGAAAACAACCAGTTAGATAAATCTAAAATTAAAGCCATTGGCTCACATGGTCAGACCATCCGCCATCGCCCTGAGCATGGTTTTACCCTGCAAATTGGTGACCCCAATATTATTACCGAAATCACCCAGATTCCGGTGATTTCAGATTTCCGTCGTCGTGATTTGGCGGCTGGCGGTCAAGGCGCACCATTGGTGCCGGCCTTTCATCAGGATATTTTCCAGCATGACAGCATTCACCGGGTGATTTTAAATCTGGGCGGGATTGCCAATGTCAGCCTGTTACCTGCCGGAAAGCCTGATGATGTTTATGGCTTTGATACAGGGCCGGCCAACATTCTGATGGATGCCTGGTGCGCGCGTTATACCGGCCAGCCTTATGATGAAAATGGCAATTGGGCCGCTTATGGTACGCCGATTCGCAGCCTGCTGGATCGTTTACAGTCACACGAATTTTTCTCTAAAGAACCGCCTAAAAGTACCGGCCGTGAAGACTTTAACCTGGAATGGCTGGATGAACAGATTGCCGACTGGCGCAATGACCTGCAATACGATGAACTGGAAGATACCCCGGAAAATGTGCAGGCGACCTTATTAAAGCTCACCACCCGTGCCATTAAAAAAGCCATTTATCGTTCTGGCATGGATACTGGACAAGTTTTCGTGTGTGGTGGTGGCGCTTATAATTCTTATTTACTTGAGCAACTGCGCTGGCGCTTACGCAAACATGAATGGAGCATACAAACCACGGCTGATTTGGGCCTCAGTCCGACCTGGGTAGAAGCCACCGCCTTTGCCTGGCTGGCGATGCGTTTTATCAAGCAACTCAATGGCAACCTGCCAGCGGTGACCGGTGCTTTAGGCTACCGTGTTCTGGGAACCATTACTGCTATTTAAACCCGACCAGAGCAATCTAAAGTTATAAAAAAAGGTCTACATTTATACAGACCTTTTTCATTTTCAATCTTACTTATTGCATCATCAGTTTGGCATTTTCATTACGGAACGCACGCAGAATCTGCTGGCCGGCGCGGCCGGTCGGACTCAAGCCTAAACGCTGCTGTTCCTGACGAATCGCCTGACGGGTTTTATCACCGATCAGACCATCCACCGCACCAATGTCATAGCCACGATTTAGTAAAAATTGCTGAATCTCGCGACGTTCTGAACGCGAAGTACCCGCGTCATCGGTTGGCCAAGATGTGCTGAAGCTCCCTTTACCCTGCAAACGATCGGATAAATGCGCAATCGCCAAGGCATAACTTTCTGCTGCATTATAGCTATAAATGGCATCAAAGTTTCTAAAGACCAGGAACACCGGGCCATTTGGGCCGGCAGGCGCAAGCAAGCCAGCTTGAGAAGATGCTGATAAATTCCCTTGAATTAAAGGGGAACCATCGGCACGCACTACACCACGGCTAATCCAGCTATTCAGTGATTTTTTATTGCGACGGCCTTCATTTGAGATTGACATGCCTTGCGGGATTTTTACTTCAAAGCCCCAAGGCTGTCCGGTCTGCCAACCACGCTTGCTTAAAAAGTTGGCGGTTGATGCCAAAGCATCCGGAATACTCGAAACCAGATCACGGCGGCCATCGCCATCAAAATCGACCGCAAGCTCATCATAGGTCGATGGCATAAACTGGGTATGACCAAAAGCTCCAGCCCATGAACCTTTCAGCTGATCCTCTCGTACATCACCGCGCTGTAACAGTTTCATCGTGGTAAAAAACTCACCACGGAAATAACTCTGGCGTCGCCCTTCACAGCTCAATGTTCCTAGTGCCTGCAATAAAGGATAGCGACCGGAAATATCACCAAAATTACTTTCTACACCCCATACCGCGACAATCGTTTCTGCAGGCACGCCATAGGCTGCGGAAACACGATTTAAGACTTCGCGATGTTGCTGTAATTTTTGCCGGCCGAGCTGAACCCGCTCTTCATCGACCAAACCAGACAAATAGTCCCAAATCGGGGTAGAAAATTCCGGTTGATAGTTTAAACGTTCAATTACGGAGTAATCAGGCGTTAAATTTTGCGTATAACGGTCATAGCTGGCTGCACTAACACCTTTTGCTACAGCCTGACTACGTAAATTCGCCAAACAGTTTTGAAAATTATTCTGGACAGGGAAATTTGACGGGCTGCTGGCCGCTGAAGGCAAAGCAGTCGTGTCGACACGCTGACCATTAATAATCAGCTCGGCATTTGCCTGAGAAACAGCCAAGAATAAAGAACCAACCACAAGCGCAAAACGTTGCATAAGACCCTTGAATATTTAGATTTTGAATTATGTTCTTAACATAGCAGCTCAATCTAAAAATTAAAGCTCAAATAGGTAAATTTAAATTCATAATTTCTGCACTTTTGAATTCATTTTGTAGTTTTAAATTTAAAATAACTTATCCACAACTTGTTTTTAAATTCAAAAGCAGCGGCGCTGTTTGAATTTAAATTTAAAATCTAGGAAACAACCTTTAAATTCAAAACCTTCTTTGTGGATAACTTAATATAAACAGGATTAATCAGATATTTATCAAGGTCTTGTTTTGTGAATTAAAAAACAGGGTGACTTGGTTTATTTTTAAATTTAAAACTTTGAATTCAAAGTAGCGATTTGAATTTAAATTCATATTTTGAATTCATTTAAACTCAAAGACTGTTTTAAATTTATTATTTTGAATTCAAACCAGCATTGAATTTTTAAATTCAAAGTATTTCTCTGTGGTCTGTGAATCTTCATTTAGACTCTTTTATGTATACGCAATTGTTTATTTTACAATCAATTGAAAAATATCATGATCCGATAAATGGCAGGCATTTTCGAAGAGGCGCAATCATGCCTGAATCTGGAGAAATAAAAAAGCGACCACCGAAGTGATCGCTTTTTTTATCAGCAAGATAGCGCTTAAATGGTCATATCTTCGCTCAATGCCAGTGGATTCGGTAAAATCTTCGCCAGTTGACGGCATAAAGTCGTCAGCTGAGTACTGTCGGTTGGCATCAGGGTAATGTGACCAATCTTACGACCTTCACGCTCTGACTTGTTATACAGATGCAAATGCGCACCTTCTAAAGCCAGAACATCTGCAGATTTTGGATGCTGTCCGATGATATTCACCAGTACGCTTGGACGAATCACTTCCGTTGAACCCAGTGGCAGACCGGCCACCGCACGAATATGGTTTTCGAACTGTGAGCAGACTGCACCTTCAATCGACCAGTGCCCTGAGTTATGCACACGTGGTGCCATCTCGTTTGCATATAGACCTTTGTCTGTCACAAACAGCTCAAGGGTCAATACGCCCACATAGTTCAGATGATTGAGCAGGCGAGTGATGTAGTCCTGTGCGACCGGCTGCAAGTCTGCACTGTTCGGTGCAGGCACAATCGAGTGCGACAGGATGCCATTGTGATGATGATTTTCAGCCAATGGCCAGGTTTTTACATCACCATTTTGACCACGTACCGCAATGATCGACACTTCACGTGAGAACGTCACAAAGCTTTCTGCAATCAGTTCACCGGCAGGGCCAAGTTCCGCCCAAGCCTGCTCAATCTGATCAGTACTCCGCAGGACAAATTGCCCCTTACCATCGTAACCACCGCGAGAGGTCTTTAATACAATCGGTAAGCCCAGTTCAGCCACAGCAGCCTGTAAACCTTCAAGTGCAGTCACTGCTTTATACGGCGCAACAGGAATGTCGAGCGTATCAAACAGGGCTTTTTCAGACAGACGATGCTGTGCAATTGCCAAGGCTTGACGTGGTGGATACAGGTCTTTATTTTTCACCAGCACATCCACATCTGAAAGCGGGGTATTTTCAAATTCCAGACTGAATACATCAGCACTGTGCATAAAATCCTGTAGACCATTTTCGGCCTTGCTGGAAATCACTTGACCGAGTGCCGCAGAAGGGCAATCCGTACTTGCTTCAAAGAAAGTACATTGAATATTCAATGGCAATGCCGCTTGCGCCATCATGCGCCCGAGCTGACCGCCGCCAAAAATACCGATGGTTTTATCCATGATGTCTGTCCCGTATGAAGCTTGGTTTTAGTTTTGACCAGGAATGTTATTGCTTGCCACTTTATCTGTTTGTGCCGCACGGAAATCTGCAACATTTTTCGCGATATCAGGGCGGGTCAGACCTAAAATTTGCGCTGCCATAATGGCTGCATTGGTTGCACCGGCAGGGCCAATCGCAAGCGTACCCACCGCAATACCTGCTGGCATTTGTACAATTGAAAGCAAAGAATCGACGCCGTTTAAAATCGATGATTTGACTGGCACACCCAGGACTGGAAGATCAGTCTTTGCCGCACACATGCCCGGCAAATGCGCAGCACCACCCGCACCGGCAATAATCACCTGAATGCCACGATCACGGGCCTGCTCAGCATATTCAAATAAACGGTCAGGAGTACGGTGTGCAGAAACGACTTCAGCTTCAAATGGGACACCAAGCTGCTTGAGCATGTTGGCAGTATGTTCGAGAGTTGCCCAATCTGATTGAGAACCCATGATAATTCCTACTAGAGGAGCATCTTGTGCAGCAGCCGCATTCATTGCAAATTTTCCAGAGATTAAAGTAACAAAAAATAAATCTCGACGAGAGAGCCAAGCTTTAATAGGAGGTGCTTATTATAGACTGATTTTTCGGCTTCATAAAATTTAACGGTCAAAGCAAGGTTCGATTTTTCTTATTTTTTTGGCAGAATATTAAAAACTGGAATAAAAATAGGCGTGTAGTCTGCAAAGCTTTCGATCAGGAACTTCTGAAGACAAAATACACACATCCGCACAGACACAAGGCTGCCCAGAGATAATCCAGTTTAAAGGGCTGCTTAAACATGAAAATCATAAAAGGCACAAAGACCAGCAAGGTCACCACTTCCTGAGTGATTTTCATTTGCCCCACGGCCAGTCCCTGCTGTGCCAGTAATCGGGTGGCCGGAATCATCAGACTATATTCAAACAGGGCAATCATCCAGCTGAATAAAATTGCCTGCCACAACGGCGCATCATGCGGTAAAAATTTTAAATGCCCATACCATGCCAAGGTCATAAAGCAATTGGCAATTACCAGAAGAAATAAAGCCGGTAACATCGGCATGTACTCTGCAAAAAGATCGGGTTTATTCTACGATTTATTTTGCAAAAAGATATTCTCTAAATTTGAAATTTTCTCTGAATTTATCCGTGAAACAGGATTTAAAAATTCCCGCAGCAATGCTTGAACTTTGACTATCTTTTCCGTGTAAGCCTTGCTATCGTTGCTTGCAAATTGAATAAATCATGATAACCGCACCAATATAAGGTGATGGGTCAGACAGGAACGGAGTGAAGTAGATGCATCTGCATATTTTGGGTATTTGTGGCACTTTTATGGGATCGCTGGCGCTCCTTGCACGCGACCTGGGCCACAAGGTGACAGGTTCAGATTTGAACGTCTATCCACCGATGTCGACCCAACTTGAAAATGCAGGCATCAGCTTGATGCAGGGTTATGAGCGTAGTCACTTGCAGCCGCATCCAGATCTGATCATTGTCGGCAACGCCATGAAGCGTGGTATTGATGCAGTAGAATATATGCTGAATGAAGGCTTGCCTTATATTTCAGGCCCGCAGTTTCTGGCAGATCATGTTCTGCAAGGCAAACATGTATTGGGGGTTGCGGGTACACATGGCAAAACCACCACCACAACCATGCTGGCCTGGGTGCTGGATCAAGCCGGTTTAGAGCCAGGCTTCCTGATTGGTGGTGTGCCACTGGGTTTTAGTGAGAGTGCACGTCTCGGTGGCGGCAAATATTTCTGTGTCGAGGCGGATGAATACGATTCGGCTTTCTTCGACAAGCGTTCCAAGTTTGTGCATTACCATCCAAAAACGGCGATTTTAAATAACCTTGAATTTGACCATGCTGATATCTTTGATGATCTGGCTGCAATTCAAAAACAGTTCCATCATTTAGTTCGTACCATTCCAAGCGAAGGCCGAATCATTGCGCCGATTACCGAAAGCAATATCGATGAAGTACTAGAGCAGGGTTGCTGGACACCGGTGGTGCGCACCAGTCTGGATGCCAATGAAAAATCTGAACTGTATGCCGAACAGTTATCGACAGATGGTTCTCACTTTAAAGTCTTGCAACACGGTGTGGTGAAAGGTGAAGTGCAGTGGAGCATGACCGGACAGCATTCGGTGGCCAATGCGCTCGCGACGATTGCCGCTGCCGAGCATGTCGGCGTCTCCATTGAAACCGCCTGTGAAGCTTTATCTAATTTCGGTGGGGTAAAACGCCGTATGGAACTATTAGGCACAGTCCGTGGTATTGAGGTTTATGATGATTTCGCCCATCATCCCACAGCGATTGATACGACCTTGGAGGGCGCGCGCAAACGACTGGGTGAACGTAAACTCTGGGCAATTATTGAACCACGCTCCAATACCATGCGTATGGGCAGTCATAAAGAGGGTCTGGCTCATTCAGCACGTCTGGCCGATGCAGTAATCTGGTATCAACCGGAAGGACTGGACTGGGATCTGCAACCGATAATTAATGCTGCGCCAAATAAAGCCAAAATTGCACGCACACTGGATGACATCATTCAGACCGTGGTAGCAGAGGCAGGTGAGGGCGATGCCGTAGTGATTATGTCAAATGGCGGTTTTGGTGGTTTACATCAGAAATTGATCAGTGCTTTAAACGCATAAAATAGATGCGTGGATAAGTATGTGAAAAAAAGAAGCCCGCGATGCGGGCTTCTTTTTTCAGGGCAGTTGTTTTAGCAATCAAGAGAGAATGGCTGTTTTGACCTTTGCATTGCATGATGTCAAATTGGCCTAAAATGCCGATCACTCATCAGCCATTACGCATGATGTTTTGTTGCAATCTGAACGCGAGATAGATTGCAGCAGCACATCACTCAAGGCACAATCGAGAAGAACACAGGTATTTATAGACCTGACAGCCAGATCAGAATCAGGTCATTCTCATTCCTCACTCCTTCAGGAGATGTGTCATGACAACAATGAAAGCCATGGTCTATTACGGCAAAAACGACATCCGGTTTGAAGACCGTCCCATTCCCACTATTTTGCATCCCAGCGATGCGGTTATCAAACTCACTAAAGTCACTATTTGTGGTACAGACCTCGGGATCTGGAAAGGTAAAAACCCGGAAATTGAACAGCAAGCCACACGCAAACAGGGCAGTTTTAATGGCCGTATTTTAGGTCATGAAGGCATTGGTATTGTAGAAGAAGTCGGTTCTGCCGTTCAAAACTTCAAAAAAGGCGACCGGGTGATTATTTCCTGTGTCAGCCGCTGTGGAACCTGTGAAAACTGTCAGAAACAGCTGTATGCACATTGTCGCAATGAAGGCGGCTGGATCATGGGCTATATGATTGATGGTACTCATGCCGAATATGTACGCACGCCGTTTGCGGATACTTCTCTTTATCATTTACCTGAAGGGTTAAATGAAGATGTCGCTGTGTTCCTGTCGGATATCTTGCCGACATCACATGAAATTGGTGTGCAATATGGCGATGTCAAACCCGGAGATAATGTGGTGATTGTCGGTGCCGGCCCGATCGGCATGAGCTGCCTGCTGACCGCTCAATTCTATTCACCGGCCAACATCATCATGGTCGATGTCGATGACAACCGACTCGAGTTCGCCAAAACAGTGGGAGCGACGCATAGCATTAACTCCGCGAAAGAAGATGCCATACAACGTGTGCTGGAGCTGACGGATGGGCGAGGGGTCGATTGTGCCATTGAAGCGGTTGGTCTGGAGGCGACCTGGAATATCTGCCAGCATGTAGTCAAAGAGGGTGGACATATTGCCAATGTCGGCGTACATGGCAAATCAGTTAATTTTGAACTGAATAAACTCTGGATTAAAAACCTGACCATCACCACCGGACTGGTCAATGCCAATACAACTGCTATGCTGCTCAAAACCTGCTGTTCCGGTAAATTACCGCTGGAAAAACTGGCGACCCATCACTTTAAATTTAATGAATTTGAAAAAGCTTATGATGTGTTCAAGCATGCAGCCGATGAAAAGGCCTTGAAAGTGATGATCGAACTCAATTAATGCGGGAAAGTAAAAAGTCCGCTTGGCGGACTTTTTTTATTTGTAGCTGGAGTGAAAAATAGGGCATATCACCGCACTACTTATCAGCTTGTATTGAAAGCTCATTAGGCCGTTTTGCTCTTGGCAAATCGATCTAAATGATTAAGTAGAAGAGGCCGCGACATCAGATAAACTTTGGTCACGCTTAAACATCACATCCACATAGGAACATTGCGGAATGATGGTTAAACTTTTTTCACGGGCAAAATCGACCAGCACATCCAGCATTTTTCGGGCAACGCCCTGACCACGCAAGGAATGATCGACCCAGGTATGATCTGCAATAATCACCGAGGCTTCCCGCCATTGATAGGTAATCTCGGCCAGACGTCGACCTTTATCTTCCATAAAAAATACACCACCGCGTTTTGAATCTTGATATTGAATCTGCATAGATCTCCACCTTTATTTTCATTTTTAACTGCTTAACACATCGCTGAAATTAGGATCACGCTCAAATACCGATTGAGCAAAAGGGCATTCCGGAATAATCTTGACCCCTTGCTCACGGGCAAACTTGACCGCTGCTTCGACCAGATAATGTCCGACATGCTGTCCACGCAAACTGTCATCGACCCAGGTATGTTCAATCACCAGTCGATCCTCATCTTTCCAGAAATAGCTCATTTCGGCCAGACGCTTTTCATTTGGCTCGACAAACCATTGACCTTGACTGCCTTGTTGCTGATGCTCAATCAACATCCTCTAAACTCCGTATTTTTAATCCAGACTGACATATTTTTCAGTCGCATATTGTTCGATTTCTTTAAACGATTGTGAATCTGTGCTCTTTCCTGATATCACCGTGCAATGAACAGGTTTAAACTGCCTGTCTGTTGTTTAAGCCAGATATTTATGTCCAGCCCTTCTTTTAGCTCCTCGGTAAGACGTCAATGGATCTGCGTAATTGCGTTAGCCAGTGCCGCCTTTATTTTCAACACCACCGAATTTATTCCCGTGGCCTTACTCAGTGATATTGGTGCAAGTTTTGACATGTCGGCGACTCAGGTCGGGTTGATGCTGACCATTTATGCCTGGGTCGTGGCTTTATTGTCTTTACCGATGATGCTACTGACCAAAAACATTGAACGACGTTTCTTGTTGATGGTTTTATTTGCGGTCTTCATTTCCAGTCATGTGCTGTCTTATTTTGCCTGGAGTTTCAGTGTTCTGGTATTTAGCCGGATCGGGATTGCAGTAGCGCACGCGCTGTTTTGGTCAATTACCGCTTCGCTTGCAGTACGTGTCGCACCAGCAGGCAAAGAATTTCAAGCCTTGGGTTTATTGGCCACAGGTACTGCCATGGCCATGGTTCTGGGAATTCCCTTTGGTCGCATGATCGGGGAGGCCTATGGCTGGCGCAATAGTTTTGCCTTGATTGCCATCGTCGCCAGCGTGGTCTGCCTGCTACTGGCCAAAACCTTGCCCTTATTACCGAGTGTCAATTCAGGTTCACTCAGCAGCTTGAAAACCTTGTTAAAACGTCCAAGCCTGATGCTGGTATTTGCCCTGACGGTCATTGTAATTAGTGCACAATTCACCGCCTATAGTTATATCGAGCCATTTTCACTGAATATTGCCCAGCTCAGTTCTGTACAGACCACGACTTTATTACTGGTCTATGGTGGGGCAGGTTTAATCGGCTCTTATCTATTTGGCCGTTTTGCACCGCATTTTCCCAAACTTACTATTCCACTGTTCACACTTGGACTGGCTATCTCGTTGCTATTATTGCTGCCGTTGTCCAGCAATGTCTTGCAGTTAAATACCCTGGCTTTACTCTGGGGCGTCAGTATTATTGGTTTCAGTCTGGCCTTACAAGCCAAGACCTTAAATCTGGCCTCCGATGCCACCGACGTGGCCATGGCGATTTATTCTGGCCTGTATAATATTGGAATTGGTGCTGGCGCTTTACTCGGTGGGATCGCAACGGCACAGATCGGCTTGCACAGTATTGGCTGGCTCGGGGCCATCTTGGCCAGTCTGGGTTTTCTCATCACGTTATATTTAATTCGCCGTCCGGATTTTATTGCTCAAAAAATAGCTTGAATCATGCATTTTTGTAAATGAAATTGTAGTCTTAATAAAAATCTGTCATGCTTCTGCATATTGAGCATTTGCTCAAACAGAATTTCGTTTGAACAAGGGGAGTAGCCTCCTCCAAACGTTTAGCAATTGTAGTTCAGATTGTTCAACGTGTCAGAATATCGTCATTACACTTTGCAAAAAGTCGGTATCTGAGCATCTTACTGCGACACTTTCAATGAGAAGTGTAACACTAAGATGTAGGCAAGACCTTGATCATGTTGGTATAGATGTTTTTCATCTGACAACAGGTCAAGGTTTTTTTATGGCCGATTGTCAGATGTGGAGAATTCACATGGAAACAATTGGTACGCTGTGGCTGTATCTTGTCTTTTTCGCGATTGTCGCAGTCATGCTGATCATCGATTTCGTCGGCTTTAAACATCAGCATGGTCAGGAGGTCAAAGTCCGGACTGCGGCCTACTGGAGTATTGCCTGGGTCAGTGTCGCGACTTTATTTGGTGGTGGTTTATGGCTCTATCTGGAGCAGACCGCAGGTACTGCAATTGCCAATGCCAAGGTCATGGAATACTTCGCTGGTTATCTGCTGGAAAAATCCCTGGCAATTGATAACGTCTTTGTCTGGCTGATGATCTTCGCTGCTTTCGCCATTCCACCCGCGCTGCAACGTAAATTGCTGCTCTACGGTGTACTCGGTGCGATTGTCCTCAGAACCATCTTTATTTTTATTGGCGCCTGGTTCGTTCAGGAATTCTCATGGATTTTATATATCTTCGGTGCCTTCCTGGTGTATACCGGCTTTAAATTCCTGCGTGGTCAGGATGAAGAAGAAAGCAATATTGAAGATATGGCGATTCTGAAATGGCTGCGTAAACGTATGCGGATTACCCCGCAACTTGAAGCTGACAAATTCTTTATCCGTAAAGATGGTTTACTGTGGGCAACGCCGTTATTCCTGGTTTTGATTCTGGTCGAAGCCTCGGATGTGATCTTTGCGGTCGATTCTATTCCGGCAATTTTCGCTGTGACCACCGATCCCTTCATTGTACTGACTGCTAACCTGATGGCGATTTTGGGTCTGCGCGCGATGTTCTTCCTGTTATCGGGTGCCGCATCAAAAATGCATTATCTGCCCTATGGCCTCGGGATTATTCTGGTCTTTATCGGCTTTAAAATGCTGATGCTGGATGTATTCCATATGCCAATCTGGATTTCACTGAGCTTTATTGTGATTGTCTTGACGATCACGGCGATCCTGTCGATTCGCCACAGTAAAAAACATAACCAAACCACGCTCTAATAACTGTATAGACGATCATCTTTAGCGTCAAAAAAGTCCGTTCAATCATGAGCGGACTTTTTTTATTGCTCGACTGCCTTACCACAGCTTCGACTTAACTCAGGCAAATGAAGTCAGCATGATCACGTTATAAATCTACTGAAGTGGGTTACAATCTATTGAAAAAATTAAAAGCACAGGTTTTAACATGTCTTCTCAGATTGCAACAACGGCAGTCCGCGGTCGTTTCCTTGATATCCAGCATACAGTTGCCCAGGCACATGAGATTGATGACCAGGTGCGCTATGTAGAAGATGGTCTGATCATCATGCAAGATGGCAAGATTCAATGGTTTGGCAGCTGGGATGAAGGGCAGAAACATCTAGCTGAAAATATCCAGGTCGCCCATTATCCTGAACAGCTGATTGTGCCGGGATTGATCGATACCCATATTCATTTCCCGCAAACCGAGATGGTCGGGGCCTATGGCGAACAACTGCTGGAATGGTTAAATACCTATACTTTTCCAACAGAAATCCAGTTTGCAGATACAGCCTATAGCGAAAAAATCGCCGAATTTTTTGTGCAGGAATTGCTTAAAAATGGCACCACCACGGCACTGGTCTTCTGTACCGTACATCCTGAATCAGTAGATGCTTTGTTTACAGCGGCGAGCCGCAGAAATATGTGTCTGATCGCCGGTAAAGTCTTGATGGACCGACATGCACCGGAAGCGCTGACGGATACGGCAGAAAGTGCTTATACCGATTCTAAAGCGCTGATTGAGAAATGGCATGGGCAAGGCCGTAACCTGTATGCCATTACCCCTCGCTTTGCCCCGACGTCCACCAATGAACAACTTGAAAAAGCAGGTCAGCTCAAAGCCGAATATCCAGATGTCTATGTACATACCCATTTAAGTGAAAATAAAAATGAAATTGCCTGGGTCAAAGAGTTATTTCCGGAACGTAAAGGCTACCTGGATGTCTATCATCACTATGGTTTAACCGGTGCAAAATCAGTGTTTGCACATTGTGTACACCTGGAAGAGCAGGAGTGGGATTGCATGCAGCAGACCAATTCAGCGATTGCCTTTTGTCCGACCTCAAACCTGTTTCTGGGCAGTGGTTTATTCCCATTAAAGAAAGCGTGGGACAAGCAGGTGAAAGTCGGTCTGGGTACCGATATCGGGGCAGGCACCTCGTTTAACCAGCTACAGACCTTAAATGAAGCCTACAAAGTGCAGCAATTGCAGGGAGAAAAACTCTCTGCTTTTGAAGCCTTGTATCATGCAACGCTGGGCGGTGCTAAAGCCTTAAGTCTGGACGATCGTTTGGGGAACTTTAATATCGGCAAGGAAGCGGACTTTGTGGTGCTGGATCTAAATGCCACTGCCTTACAGCAATTACGTCAAAGCAGAGCCAAAAATATTGAAGATGCATTTTTTGCACTGACCATGCTCGGCGATGACCGTAATATTGCAGTGACCTATGTCTACGGAGAAGCTATCTATGTCAAAGCCCGATGTACCCGCTCAGACGACTAAAACCCAGCACCGCCATTGCTGGCTGATCGTCTCTGCCATGTTGCTGACCTGTACTTTCATCCTGCGCAGGGATTCGCAGGCAGCAAAGAAATGATTACATTTACAGCATGCAAAACAGGTGCATCTGCAGTAGGGATGTATTAAAATTACAGTGTATTCAGGTGTTGCAGGTCAACACCTTTTTTATTTTGCTATTTTTACTTTTTAGGTATCTACCCATGACCGTTCAAATGAGCGTAATGATTTCCGCTGAAGAAATTCAAGCTAAAGTCAAAGAGCTTGGTGCTCAAATCGATGCACACTATGCCAATAGTGACAAAGACCTTGTGCTCATCGGTTTATTACGTGGTTCAGTGATTTTTATGGCCGATTTGTGTCGTGTGATTTCCAAACCCCATGAACTGGATTTCATGACGGTATCCAGTTATGGCGGTGGCACCCTATCTTCGCGTGATGTAAAAATTCTGAAAGATTTAGACGGCGAAATCCGTGGCAAAGACGTGCTGGTGGTTGAAGATATTATTGACTCGGGAAATACCTTGAGCAAGGTGCTGGAAATCCTGCAAACCCGCCAACCAAACTCGATTCAACTGTGTACTTTGGTAAGTAAACCATCACGTCGTGAAATCGATTTAAAGGTCGAATTTTTGGGCTTTGAAGTTGAAGATAAATTTATCGTAGGTTATGGTCTGGACTATGACCAGAAGTATCGTCATCTGCCATTTATTGGTGAAATCGGTCTTTAAAATTTATTTAAAAAAGTGGCTTAGGCCACTTTTTTTATGTCTCAAATAGACAGAAAAATAGGAACAAAAAATAACATCTCGTTTCAGGATTCAACTTTTTTTGCTTTCTATTCTGTTTCAAGATAATTAAACATGATGTAAAAACAAAGACATGATAATAAGGAGCATACCTATGTGGACAATTATTGTTGCGATTGTCATTGGTTTTATCGCGGGTCTGATTGCACGTGCAATTCATCCGGGTAATGACAAGGCAGGCTTTATCATGACGACCCTGTTAGGTATTGCCGGTTCCTTATTGGCTACATTTGCTGGTCGTATGCTCGGTCTTTATTCGGCAGATTCTGCGGCAGGTCTGATTGCTTCCGTGATCGGTGCGGTGATTATTCTGTTTATTTATAACATGCTAACCAAACGCCGTACGGTCTAAGCGGTTCTGGCTCAATCTGAGCAGTTCCAGTAAAAGCACCCAGTCGGGTGCTTTTTGCTCTTGTATATCTCTCAACTTTATAGTGAAAATTCCTTAAAAATCTGTTCGATCTGTTCTGCCGGATAGGCCCCCATGACTTTAAAACCATTCGAAAAAATAATTGCTGGTGTCCCATTCACACCCAAAGACTGGGCCAGTTTTTTATTTCGCTCAATCGGATTGGCACAACTTTTTTTCGATTTTGGCAGGCTACCTTGAGTGATCAGATCTTCCCAGGCCTGAGCAGAATTAGACGCGCAATACACCTGTTTTGAAGGCGCAACCGATTGTGGCTTTAAAGGCAGAATAAAAGTATAAATCGTCACATCCTTGAGTTTTTTCAACTCTACTTCAAGCTGTTTACAATACGGGCAATTTGGGTCAGAAAAGATCGCAATCTGACGTTTACCCGTACCTCTTACACTTTTCACAGCATCTTGAAGCGGCAATTTTTTCCAGTCAACACTGTTCTGTTTTAGCATCAAATCACGGGTCAGATTATGCTGATCCTGAATCCGCAGCATCGACCCAGCAAGCAGATGCTGGGCATCTTCATTCAGATAAACCACCTGACCCTGCATAAAACCACTGTAGATACCCTTCATTTCCGTGGTCTGGATATTTTCGATTTTTAAATTGGGGCTATTCTTTGCCAGATTGGCTTTTACCATATCAATATTAGCGAATGCGAAGCTTGAAACAAATGTACTTAAAGCAATAATCAGTGTTTTTTTTAACATGAATGTTCTACATGAATCAGATAAAAATATGCTTCGATTCTAATGGGTCTGCTTTTAAATTACCCACGGATTTATGTTACTGTTTATTCCAAGTTTAATTAGTGTATTATGTTTCACGTGGAACAGAAGCGATAAAAGAAGCTTAAATGACGGACAAAAATAAATTCTTGCACCACATTACATTCTGGTTAAGATTTTATATCTTATAAAATAATATATTATTTTATTGAAATCCATATAAACATATCTATTTGATTTAAAATATTTTACTGATTCGCCCTTGACCATGTTTCTTGGCCCGCTCTACACTGCATATACTTTCCTTTTTCCTCGCTATGCCCTGACATGGATTGGCCAAGGATCAACACTATAACGGCATGTTCATGACAACAATAACCACTTGGCGACCCTTCTGGATGGTCAGCCTGGCTTTAATCATGGGAACGATTGGTACTGCTTTGGCGAGTCCACTCTATCCGATTTATCAACAACTCTGGAATTTATCCCCAAGCCAGATTACCTATATTTTTGTCGCCTATATGTTTGGCTGTCTGGGCACCTTATTGTTCCTGGGGCGCACCAGCAATAGCATTGGCTTTTTAAAAACTCTACAAATTGGCCTCGTGTTTATTAGTCTGGGTTTGATTATTTCGGTCTTTGCCAATAATGCCCTGATTTTATCTCTGGGCCGTTTCATTATCGGGATTGCCTCTGGTTTGATGACGACTTCTGCCATGCTTGGCATGATGCAGACCATTCCGGAGAGTCATAAGCAGCTTGCGCCGCAATGGGTCTCTATTTTGACTGCGATTGGCTTTGGTCTGGGTCCGTTTATCGGAGGTGTCATTGCGCAGTTTTCTCAAGCCCCACTGGTGACTCCCTATATTCCGATTATTGTTGGAGCAGTGCTTTGTTTTATCGGCTTATTCTGGTTAAAAGTGCCTGCTTTTGAGCGTCAGCCCTTTAGTATCACCCCCAAATTACAGCGTCCTGAGGCTCAATATCATGCTGTATTTATGATCATTGGGTTCACTGCATTTAATGCCTTTGCTGCCTTTAGTTTATTTGCCTCACTTTCGCCTTCTTTTGTGCAAGATATTTTACCGTGGCATGGCCCTTTAGTAAGTGGTACCGCCATTACCTGTATTCTGCTGGTATCTGCAGTGGTGCAATACCTGGCCAAAGCGGTGGCTGCAAAAAAATGTCTGAATATCGGCTTGGTCATGATGCTGATTAGCCTGCTCAGCCTTGCATTGTGTATGTTGCTTAAGGCAAGTTTCTTATTCTTCGTGAGCGATCTCTTATTTGGTATTGGGCATGGTTTTGCCCTGATGGGGGCTTTTGGCATAATTCATGCTATAACCACTTTGCAAAACCGGGCCGCGGTGATGTCGACCTACTTGTTTATTGGCTATTTGGGCACCATTGTGCCGATTCTTGCGGTGGGTTACTTGGCCGACCATTTTGGATTAAATTTCGCTGTGATCAGCTTCTGTGTGGCGATGAGTGCTTTATGTGTCGTGCTCTGGTTATGCCACCAGAAGCTCAGTGTAAAAGCTTAAAATAGCCCTCTGATGAGGTAATGCTGATCAGTTAAGGAGTTTAGAAATAGACTCTTTAACTTTTTAGTCGTTCATGACGGAGTCTTCACCTTATAAATCAAATACTTGAAAATAATTTGTTACTTTGGTTTCGCCCAAATGAGAAGCGAAGCTTCGCAAGGAAGGCATCTTGCGGAGCAACACTCCTCACCGCAAAACTCGTCAGCCACCATCGACTAGTAAATTTGTCGCAGAAACAATCATTTTTAAATCTAGTCCTGCCTCAAACAGTTGCGGATGACTTTTCTACTTGTCAAATATGATCATGAATTTAAAAAAGAAAATACTAGTCAATTTCTTAACTGACTGGCATTCCTCTGATGAGGGCTATTTATGCATAATTTTTTGCTTACTTTCCAATACAAAACGAACCGAAAATTTTTCCAAGCAGATCATCGGCACTAAAGTCACCGGTAATTTCCCCTAGTGCATTCTGGGCTAGACGTAAGGACTCCGCCACCAGTTCACCGGCGTTGTACACCACCAATTGTTCACGTGCTTCAGCCAAATAGAGTTGAGTGCGCTTCATTGCGTCTAAATGACGGGTACGCGCAATAAAGGTATCTTCTTCAGGCTGGAAGCCTGCATGCGCTGTAATCGCCTCTATGAGCGCTTGCACACCAGTTTCCTGCTTGGCAGAGACTGCGATATGCCGAAAACCATTCAAATCAGCAATTGCAGCTTCAGCACCAGTCAGATCACACTTATTCCCAATCAGCATCAGACGTTTTGCATCAATATGTTCAGCAAAATATTCTTGGGCCAGTTGCAGCGGATCTTCACCTTGACTTAGGTCATAGACCAGCAGTAACAAATCGGCCTGTTCGATTTCCTTGATTGCGCGGCGAATCCCTTCTTTTTCGACAATATCCCCGGTCTCACGCAAGCCTGCGGTATCCGTCAGGGTAATTGGCAAGCCATTTAAGGTGATTTTTTCATGCAGCACATCACGCGTAGTACCCGCAATATCCGTCACAATCGCACGTTCAATCCCGGCCAGCGCATTCAGTAATGAAGATTTACCGGCATTCGGTTTACCGGCAATCACCACTTGCAAACCTTCACGCAATAACTGACCTTGACGTGCTGATTGCTGAACTTGCGTGACCGCAGTCGCCACACCATCGAGCAGATTCAGAATCTTGCCATCAGCCAGAAAGTCAATTTCCTCTTCTGGAAAATCAATTGCGGCTTCCACATGCAAACGTAAATGCACCAGCTGCTCAAGCACCGTATTGACTTTGGTTGAAAATGCACCTTGCAGGGAACGAACCGCAGAACGCGCAGCTGCTTGTGAAGTGGCATCAATCAGGTCAGCAATGGCTTCAGCCTGTACCAAGTCCATCTTGCCATTTTCAAAAGCACGCATAGAAAACTCACCGGCTTTGGCAGCAATCGCACCCAGTTCCAGCAAACGTGCAAGCAAGGCATTTTGAATCACCGGACCGCCATGACCTTGTAACTCCACTACATCCTCACCGGTAAAAGAATGCGGATTCGGGAAGTAAATGGCTAGGCCTTCATCCATAATTTCACCAGCGGTATCGTAAAACTTACGAAAGGCAGCATAGCGTGCACCGGCAAGGGGTTGTTTTGTGAGTGCTTCGGCAATTTCATAGGATTTTGGACCCGATAGGCGAATCACCCCAACGCCGCCACGTCCTGGTGGCGTTGCAATCGCAGCAATAGTCGTGGTTCGGTTGAGCATAAAATTCACCTAAAAAATCCAAAAGTTCAGCCAAAAAAAATCCGCCTAAGAGTATCATCTTAAGCGGATTTATTCAGCCCGTCATTACAACTTAGTTGACTGGCGTTGCTTCATCACGTTTGGCACGTTCTTTAGCAACAGACTTGTTAATCAAACCTTGTTGCAGGATGGTGATCAAGTTGTTCACAATCCAGTATAGAACCAAGCCCGCAGGGAAGAACAGCAAGAATACGGTAAAAATCACCGGCATAATCTTGAAGACTTTGGCTTGCATTGGATCAGTGGGTTGTGGATTTAAGGACTGTTGAATATACATCGTCAGACCCATTAACAATGGCAGAATAAACCATGGATCCATTGAGGATAAATCCTGAATCCAGAGCATCCATGGCGCATGACGCAGTTCAACCGATTCCATCAAGACCCAGTACAAAGCCAAGAAGATTGGCATTTGTAATAACAGCGGTAAACAGCCCGCAAGCGGATTGACCTGTTCACGTTTATACAGTGCCATCATTTCCTGAGAGAAGCGCATACGGTCTTCACCAAACTCTTCTTTCATACGCTGCATTTCTGGAGCAATCACACGCATTTTCGCCATTGAGCGGTAGCTCTTCGACGACAATGGCCACAGAATCAGTTTCACCAGAATGGTCAATAGAATAATTGCCCAGCCCCAGTTACCCACTAAACCATGGAAGAATTCCAGACCTACGAACAAGAGTTTCGCAATTGGCCATAACCAGCCATAATCGACTGTTTGGTTTAAACCTGTGGCCAAATCCTTCAATTCTGACTGGATTTTTGGACCTGAATAGAAGGTCGCATCAATCTCGGCCACAGTACCTGCAGGCACATTAAAGGTTGGAGAAGTAAAACCAATAATGTTCATGTTATCGGTTGATTTACGTGATTCAAGCTTGGCGCTATACGCTTCACCATTACCCTGAGTCAACTTCAGATTACCAGGTACCCAAGCACTGACAAAGTAGTGCTGTACCATGGCAACCCAGCCACCTGTCGCTTCAGTACTGACTTTTTCTTCAACAAAGTTGTCAAATTTAAGCTTGTTGTACTGCTCGTCTGGCGTACCCCAGGCACCCCCCAGGAAAGTCCCTAGCGTGAAAATACCCTGGTCTGATTTACCCGGATCTTCTGAATTATCACGTTTGATCTGGCCAAACATCTGACCTTGCCAGGTCTGAGCACTGCGGTTCACCACTTTGTGGTTCACAACAACCGGATATTCACCTTCAGTGAAATTGAAGGTTTTGATAATCTCGACACCATCGGCGGTTTTAAATACCAACGGTACAGACAAGACTTTAAGGTTTTCACCCTCTTTAGATTTGGTTGCTTTCGCGTCTGCCAAGGTATAAGCGGTTTTTTCCAGCTCATACGTCGGACGGCCGTTACGGCTGCTGTCCGGTCCATTTAGACCGATCAGACCAGACTGAGCGACATAAGTACGTTTCGCATCGCTTTCCAGCATCACGAACGGTTCATCGCTGTCCTTGTTTTTATCATGATTGAGTAATTCAACACGAACAATATCACCACCTTTCGGATTGATCCAAAGATGATAAAGGTCAGTTTGTACTGAAATAAGCTGCTGACTTACAGGTGCTGTGGCATCCGTGGCTTGCTGCGCTGGCATATTCGCTTGTGGCAGATCAGAGGCAACAGTAGCCGTCTGAGCATTTGGCAAATCTGCAGATACGTCATGCGAAACAACAGCAGTTTCTGGCTGCGGTTTGGTTTCAGCATTTCCATAATCTTTTTGCCACGCCAAAATGAGCAAATATGCGACAACAAACATGGCTCCGAGAATTGCAATCCTGGCCCATTGTTGCATATGTATTACCCCAAGTGGTGAGAGTGATTTTGGTTCAATAAACGATCACGAAAGGGTACAGCAACGTGAAGCGTTTGAGAATCTATTTGCTGAAATGAAATAAAACGAATCGCTTTAGAGGGAACAGGATCATATCCCGAGCCCCCCCACGGATGACAACGGCAAATACGCTTAGTAGCCAGCCACACTCCACGTCCAGCCCCATGTATCTGGACTGCTTCCAAGGAATATTGAGAACAAGTTGGAATATAACGACAGCGCGGTCCTAATAAAGGACTGATCGCAATCTGATAGAAACGTATCAACCAATGTAGTAAACGTACCATTGGCCTACTCTACTTTTGTGGGGAGGGGGCTATTTTTGTATGCTTTTTGGCAAGACGGTTCAGTTTTTGCCAAGCAAATTGTAATTGCTGATGCAATTCTGCATTAGGCACTGCTTCCACACCCATTTTTGGCATGATTACAATGTCTAAGTCATCTAATTGCTGTTGATGCAGGCGAAAACTTTCGCGAGCAAGTCGTTTTACTCTATTTCGTTCGTGTGCTCGGCGCACTTTCTTCTTAGCAACAACTAAACCCAAACGGCTATTTGGCAGTTCGGAATGTTTTGCAAGAAATAAGAAATGGGGCTGATGCACTTTAAAAAGCGCACCATCAAACACACCTTTATAATCGGCGGCACAGCGTAATCGCAACTCTGTACCAAAACTATAAAGTTTTGTCATAACACCCAAAATCGTCTTAGCGTAACTGATTAAACAGTTAAGCTATGACGACCTTTTGCACGACGGCGAGCTAATACTTGACGACCAGCTTTAGTAGCCATACGAGCACGGAAACCATGAACACGCTTACGCTTTAATTCAGATGGTTGGAATGTACGTTTCATATTGAAACTCCAAAAAATGATCTTTCTATGAAGGTCCGCGATTTTAGTGCTCATTGCTTGAGCTGTCAATGCAAAAGCACTTTTCTTTTCAAATAAGCTTAAAAAAGATTTTTATACGAGTTTTCAAAAAAACTGTTGGTGAAATGACTAAATTATACTTAACCACAGATTAAATTATTGTTATACATAGATATATAACTTATAAACAACTCTATCAACAAAGTTATCCACAATCTATTTAGTGTTGAAAAGCAAGATTCTGTTTTTGAATTTAAATTCGTAATCTCTCGATTTATCCACAGAAAACTCAAAGCTTATAAATAAATTCAAATTTATAAATTTAAGTTTATTATTATTAGGGAGCACTTTTTCTATGGATAAGCCACTTTTTATTTAACTAAACATACATTTATGTTGTGGATAAAACTGTTTCTAATAATTTTATACTTTGTGGATAACTTTGTGCTATATTTTATCCACAGCTTGCGGATAAACTTATCCACACCGGGTTTTAAATTTAAATTTATGCACGATGATGGCTTTTTGCACAGTTTCTGTGGAAATGATCATGACAGATGTGGATAACTTGGTTAGAATGGCGACCCGCTTTTGGTCGCGGTCATCTTTTTGAATGAACAATGGAATGAATAGGGGATTCACATGCTTTGGACGGACTGCTTAAATCGCCTGCGACAAGAGCTCTCTGGAAATGTCTTTACAATGTGGATTCGCCCATTGGTTGCAGAAGAGCTGGAAGATAGCTTGCGTTTGTATGCACCTAATCCTTACTGGACGCGTTACATTCAAGAGCATCATCTGGAACTGATTACGATTCTGGCCGAACAGCTGTCTGAAGGACGGGTACGCAAGGTCGAAATTTTGGTCGATTCACGTCCTGGTGCGATTTTATCGGCCAGTGAACAGCCAGCGACCACCACCGCGGCGTTGACTTCAACCCCAATGCCGGTACAAAAACCGAAAAAAGAAAAAGAAGATACGGTTAAAAATAGCCGTAGACGTCAGCTCAATCCGTTATTTACTTTCTCGCTGTTTGTCGAAGGCCGTTCTAACCAGATGGCAGCAGAAACCTGTCGCAAGGTACTGACCCAACTCGGTGCTTCACAGCATAATCCCTTATTTTTATATGGGCCGACCGGTCTGGGTAAAACTCACTTGATGCAGGCCGTGGGCAATGCACTGTTGCAGGCCAAGCCGAATGCACGGGTGATGTACATGACCGCGGAAAGCTTTGTACAAGATTTTGTTAGTTCTTTGCAGCAAGGCAAAGTGGAAGAATTTAAGAAAAATTGCCGTTCTCTGGATTTGTTACTGGTCGATGACATCCATTTACTGGCCGGTAAAGAAGCCAGCCTGGTAGAATTTTTCTACACCTTTAACGCACTTTTAGATGAATCTAAGCAGATTATTCTGACCTCGGACCGCTATCCAAAAGAACTGACTGAACTGGATCCACGTTTAGTTTCACGGTTTTCCTGGGGCTTGTCGGTCGGGGTTGAACCACCGGATATTGAAACCCGGATTGAAATTTTATTAAGAAAAGCCGAAAGCAATCAGGTGGATTTACCGCGTAACTGTGCCCTGTTTATTGCGCAGCAGGTGGTGGCCAACGTGCGTGAACTAGAAGGTGCGCTAAACAAAGTGGTGGCAATTTCACGTTTTAAAGGCACACCGATTGATCTGGATGTGGTGCGTGAATCCTTAAAAGATGTGCTGGCGATTCGTGCCCGCACCATCAGTACTGAAAATATTCAGCGTGTGGTCAGTGAATATTTCCGTATTCCCTTAAAAGAGATTGTCGGACCGAAACGCACCCGAATTTATGCCCGTCCACGTCAGCTGGCGATGGGTCTGGCACGTGAACTGACCGGCGACAGTTTTCCAGAAATTGGCATGGCTTTTGGTGGTCGTGATCACAGTACCGTGATGCATGCCTGCGAGAAAGTGCAGAGCCTGCGTGAGGAAGATCCAATCTTTAACGAAGACTATAAAAACCTGCAACGTCTGTTGCAAAGTTGACCTAAATCGCTCAAATTCTATTCTTGCTATGCGGCTGCTTTTGCCGCATAGTAAACCGTTAAAAATTCACTTTTTCTATATTAATCTTCAGCTTTAGAGGAATGCACCGTGCGTTTAAAAATCGCGAAAGAAAGCTTACTGAATGTTCTCTCACATGTCGTAGGAGCGGTTGAACGTCGCCATACCTTAAATATTTTATCTAACCTGAAAATTCAGGTGACTGCCCAGGCATTAACGGTGACCGGTTCCGACCTTGAGGTTGAACTGGTGGCCAGTACCGCACTGGCTGAAGGTGCATGTTTGCAGGCCGGGGAAACCACAGTTCCGGCGCGTAAGCTGATTGATATCTGTAAGTCACTTCCTTCAGCGGCATTGGTGGATTTGCATATTACTGAAGATCAGCGCTGCATTCTCAAATCAGGTAACAGCCGTTTTGTGCTGGGTACCTTGCCTGCTGATGATTATCCATTACTGAATACTGAAAACACCCAAGGTACGCAAGTAACAGTCACCCAGCGTGAGCTGAAGCGTTTATTCGAGAAAACTGCCTTTGCGATGGCGGTGCAGGATGTGCGTTTTTACCTGACCGGTACTTTGCTGGAAATTGATACCAACCAGCTGCGTGCTGTGACCACCGATGGCCACCGTCTGGCGCTTTGTGAAACTGCGGCTCAATCTACTGCGACCCAGCCGATTCAAGCGATTGTGCCACGTAAAGCCGTGGCGGAATTACAGCGTCTGCTCAGTGTTGAAGATGAGCAGTTATCTTTGCTGATTGGTCGTGAACTGCTGAATGTGACCATCAATATGCCAAGCCGTGACAAGGAACAGGCCGATATTACCGTGCGTTTTACCACCAAACTGATTGATGGTAAATTCCCGGATTATCGTCGTGTGATTCCACGTGGCGGTGACAAAATCGTGATGATTGCGCATGATGTGTTCAAGCAGTCTTTGCAGCGTGTGGCGATTTTAAGTAATGAAAAACTCCGTGGCGTGTTCCTGAATTTTAATGCCGATTCTTTGCAGCTGCGCGCCAATAACCCGGAGCAGGACGAGGCGATTGAAGACTTAGCCATTCAATATGCCGACTCACCGCTGGAGATGTCGTTCAATGCGCAGTATCTGATTGAAGTACTGGGTGTACTGGATGGCGATGATGTATCAATGACCATGACTGAAGCCAATCAGTCTGTACTGGTACAGGATCCGGCACATACCGATCAGACTTATGTCGTGATGCCGATGCGTGTCTAAGCGGCTAGAGATACTCGTATAAATCATGCATATAACGCGTTTACATATTGAGCGTGTACGGAATTTAAAGACGGTTGCTCTCCACAGATTGCAGCCGTTTAATGTTTTTTATGGCCAAAATGGTTCAGGTAAAACCTCGATTTTAGAGGCGATTCATTTGCTAGCTGCCGGTCGTTCTTTCCGTACCCATATCCCGAAAAATTATATTCAGCATGGCGCACAAGACGCGATTGTGTTTGCACAGTCCGCGACCGAAAAAATCGGCATGCAAAAAATGGCCAGCGGGGAACAGCTGATTAAGGTCAATGGTGATCTGGTGGCAACGCAGGGCCAACTCGCCAAGCTATTGCCTTTGCAGCTGATTGACCCACAAAGTACCGATATTATTGATCATGGTGCCAAGCCACGACGTCAACTTTTAGACTGGTTAATGTTCCACGTGGAACCTGAGTTTTATCATGCCTGGCAATATTATTCGCGTGCCTTGAAGCAGCGCAATAGTTTGCTCAAAAGCAAACGTTTCTTGAGTCTGTCCGATCTGGAGCCTTGGAACCAGATGCTGAGTGAGTATGGTGAACTTCTGCATTCGCAACGTGCGGGTATCGTGGAACAGTGGAAGTCCTTTTTTGAAGATGATCTAAAGCAGCTATTGCCTGATCTACAGATCAGTCTGGAATACAGTCCGGGGTTTCATAGTGAAACCGGCCTGCTGAATGATCTGACCAATCAGCATGCAAAAGATCTGGAAAGACGTTATACAGAATACGGTCCACATCGCGCAGATTTGCGTCTGAAAACCCCTCTGGGGGATGCTGATGTGATCCTGTCACGCGGGCAAAAAAAGCTGCTGATGATGGCGTTAAAACTGTCGCAAATCGCAATGCTGCATTCTTGTAATAAGGAAACTGTGGTATTATTAGATGATGTGACAGCAGAATTAGATTTAACCGCACAACAACGTTTAATTGAGCGATTGAGCCAACTTGGTAGTCAAGTTTTTATTACCACCTTAGACCATGAATCAGTACAAAAGCACTTACATGATTTGTCTATCTCATATCAGTTATTCAATGTTGAAAACGGTACAGTTCAGGTTGTTGTGCAATAGTATTTTTTTAGTTTTACCCATCTTGGGATAGACCTATTTTTCACTAGGGAGAAACCATGAGTTCAGAAGATCAAGCTGCTTCTCAAACAGAACAAACCATTGAAAAGGCTTATGATTCCTCTAGCATCAAGGTATTACGTGGTTTAGACGCAGTACGTAAGCGTCCGGGCATGTACATTGGTGACACAGACGATGGTACAGGCTTGCACCACATGGTGTTCGAAGTAGTCGATAACTCGATTGATGAAGCCTTGGCAGGCCACTGTGATGAAATTATAGTGACTATTCATGAAGATGAATCGGTTTCAGTTTCTGACAACGGTCGTGGTATTCCAACCGATATTCACCCTGAAGAAGGCGTGTCTGCGGCAGAGGTGATTTTGACCATTCTGCATGCCGGCGGTAAGTTTGATGACAACAGTTACAAGGTCTCAGGCGGTCTGCATGGCGTAGGTGTGTCTGTGGTCAACGCACTCTCTGAAAAACTACTGTTGAACATCAGTCGTGCAGGTAAAACTTATGAACAGGAATACCGTCATGGTGATCCTGTTTATAAATTACGTGAAACAGGGATAACCGAAACGTCAGGTACCACTGTACGTTTTTACCCAAGTGCTGAAACTTTTAGCCAAACCATATTCAATGTCGATATTCTGGCGCGTCGTTTGCGTGAACTGTCGTTCCTGAACGCAGGTGTACGCATTGTACTTCGCGATGAGCGCGTCAACCTTGAAAATATCTATGACTATGAAGGTGGTTTATCTGAGTTCGTTAAATACATTAACGAAGGCAAAACGCATCTGAACGATATTTTCCATTTCACTACTGCACAGCTCGATACCGGCATTACGGTAGAAGTGGCATTACAGTGGAATGATTCTTATCAGGAAAACGTACGCTGCTTTACCAATAACATCCCGCAAAAGGATGGTGGTACACATTTGGCCGGTTTCCGTGCTGCACTGACCCGTGGTTTAAATAACTATATGGACAGCGAAAATATCCTGAAAAAGGAAAAAGTTGCAGTCTCGGGGGATGATGCCCGTGAAGGTTTAACCGCGATCGTCTCGGTGAAAGTGCCTGATCCAAAATTCTCTTCGCAGACCAAAGAAAAACTGGTGTCGAGTGAAGTAAAAACTGCGGTTGAGCAGGCCATGAACAAGGCATTTTCTGAATATCTTTTAGAAAATCCACAAGCAGCGAAATCGATTGCCGGCAAAATTATTGATGCCGCGCGTGCCCGTGATGCAGCGCGTAAAGCCCGTGAAATGACCCGTCGCAAGAGCGCACTGGATATTGCCGGTCTTCCAGGTAAGCTGGCCGATTGTCAGGAAAAAGATCCAGCCTTGTCTGAACTGTATCTGGTCGAGGGTGACTCTGCGGGTGGATCTGCGAAGCAAGGCCGTAACCGTAAAATGCAGGCGATTTTGCCGCTGAAAGGTAAGATTCTGAACGTAGAGCGTGCGCGTTTCGACCGGATGATTTCCTCTGCGGAAGTCGGCACACTGATTACTGCACTTGGCTGTGGTATTGGTCGTGAAGAATATAACCCGGACAAATTGCGTTACCATAAAATCATTATCATGACCGATGCTGACGTCGATGGTTCGCACATTCGTACGCTGCTGTTGACCTTCTTCTTCCGTCAGATGCCGGAACTGGTCGAGCGTGGTCATATCTATATCGCCCAGCCACCACTCTACAAGCTGAAAAAAGGCAAGCAGGAACAGTACATCAAAGATAACGATGCACTGGAAACTTACCTGATTTCCAATGCCATTGACGAGCTAGAACTGCATATCAGTGCTGAAGCACCTGCGATTCGTGGTGAAGCACTGGCAAGGGTGATTGCCGATTATCAAACCTCACAGAAGAGCTTGGCGCGTTTAACCCAGCGTTATCCGGCGAGCTTGCTCGATGCTTTGCTGTCGCTGGACGCCTTTAAACTCGATCAGCTTGAAGATAAAAGTTATGTCGAAACTTGGGGTGAAAACCTGCGTGCAGCGATTGAAGCCATTCAGCCGACGCTACGTCCAGAATTAACGCTGGAATCTTTCGAGAAAGAACTGGCAGATGGCCAGAAAACTCAAAGCTGGTTACCAAGAATCACCATCTATGTGCATAACCTGCCACATAGTTATCTATTAGACTCTGTGCTTTTAGGTTCAAGTGAATATGCACGTTTATTAAAGAATTCGAAGAGCTGGTTCAGCCTGCTTGAAGAAGGTGCTTATTTACAAAAGGGTGATCGTAAGATTAACGTGAACAATTTTCATCAGGTTTGGCAGCATATTCTGTCTGACTCGCGTCGCGGTATGATGATCCAGCGTTATAAAGGTCTGGGTGAGATGAATGCGGAACAGTTGTGGGAAACCACCATGGATCCGGATAACCGTAACATGCTGCAAGTGACAGTCACCGATGCGATTGAAGCAGACCGCATGTTCTCTTGTCTGATGGGCGATGATGTGGAACCACGTCGTGCCTTCATTGAAGAAAATGCCTTGAATGCAGACATTGATACCTGATTAAGATGATTTTAAAAAGCGCCTTTCGAGGCGCTTTTTTGATGCAAAATTTATGCGAATATCATCTGAATTTTTTTGGAGGAATTCCAACCTAGAGCGTGCTTTTCTGCCAAATGATCAGCTGATTTTAGCTGCAAAAAAAGTCGAATTAAGCGGTGGCTAATCGACCTAAAAAATTATCCATAAGTAAGCAATATAAAGACAAGTATGAGATCTGGATGAATGCAATTTATCATGGTGGGGAAGTAATTGTGCCACTATAAATATGAAGATTTTAGCAGGGTTTAAAGGATAACTACCGATACTAGGATCAATTGTACATGTGCTGCAAAATAGCGTGTAGAAGCCATTGAAGCCAAAGTTGGTGTATGAAAAATACCCGTAGCGAAGGCCGAATTGAAGAGTGGAGAGCGATAGAGCTGGAAAATAATAAATACAAAATGATAAAGCTGGTTTTTTTAAATTCTATTATTTGAATGGCTTATTAAAATATCCTGCCGTATCTCAAATAATATGTGAATAGGATTATTTTAAGGTCTGCTCTAAATATGATCAAATATGTGGATAACTACAAAGTTATCCCTAATTAATTATGTGAATAAGATTGTATTTATCCACAAACCAACTCCCTCTCTAGTTAGCTCCTGGTTTTAAATTTAAAAATATTTGGCTTGTGGACAAGTGCTTTTGAATTTAAAATGGCGTTTTGAATTTAAAGTGCTATTTAGAGTTATATTTCCTCTGTTATACAACCCTGTAAAATCAATAGCTACTCGTCAGCATGCTTGAGCAGCTATTTTTATTGAAAACTATAAATACTTTTAAAATTAATTACTTATATATCTATTGTAGTTTTATTTAATAATGAGCGTGAAACATATTTTGATTGAAAAATAGAGGGTGTAGTTAAACTACATAATTAATTTAACAATCAAGTGAATTTTCATTTTTTTAATTTAAAATCATCGTGTTATTACTTTCCTTTCTTAACTCTTTAGATTTGTATCTGCTGGTTAAGGTCTAAATTTCATTTTGACAATCATGCTATGCATGATGTTTAGAAAAAACAGAAAAGGACATCAAAGTTTTGTGAATTGAAAATAGAAAAAATACAATTCATCAAATGCGGTAAAAAACAAAAAAAGCGCCTGACGGCGCTTTCTTATTGCTTAAATTTTTATGGTGTCAGGATAATCTTGCGGCAGTCTTCTTCACGTTTATCGAAAATGCGATAACCTTCAGCAGCATCTTCCAGTTTCATGCGATGGGTAATAATCAGGTCTGGCGAAAGATCACCATTTTCAATATGTTCCAGTAATTGTGGCAGGAACTTGTGCACATGGGTTTGTCCCATTTTAAAGGTCAGGCCTTTATCGAAGGCATCACCAAACAGGAAACCGTGAATTGGACCGGCATAAACCCCCGGCACACTGACCACACCGCCACGGCGCACCGCCGCAATACATTGTCTTAGCGCAGAACCACTCGAACCTTCCAGTTTTAGATTGGTCATTACCGTTTCCAGCATACTCCCTTTGGCCTCAAAACCCACCGCATCAATCACCGCATCGACACCACGATAACCTGCCGTATTTTGAATGATGAATTCGGCTGCATCCACGTCATCAAAATTGACCGGAATCGCCCCATAAGTTTGATGAGCAAAACGCAAGCGATAAGGATGGTGATCGACCATAAAGATCTGTTCAGCACCAAGCATGCGTGCGCAGGCCGCAGCCAGCAGACCGACCGGCCCAGCTCCATAAATGGCGACACTGGAACCTCGGCCAATCTGGGCATTGGTCACAGCTTGCCAGGCTGTGGGTAAAATATCGGTCAGAAACAATACTTTTTCATCAGGCAGGGAACCGGGAACCTTAAACGGTCCGACATTGCCTTTGGGAATCCGCACATATTCGGCCTGACCGCCTGGCACACCGCCATACAGATGGCTATAACCAAACAGGGCGGCACCTGGTGGAATCTGTTTTTTATTGATAATTGCACCACGTCCGCTATTGGTATTTTCACAGGCAGCCATCAGCTCGTGTTCACAGAAAAAACAGTGGCCACATGCAATCACAAAGGGAATAATCACCCGATCGCCTTTTTTTACTGAAGTGACTTCAGGACCGACTTCTTCGACCACCCCCATAAATTCATGACCGAAAATATCACCCTGTTCGGTTGCGGGAATTTTCCCACGATAAAGATGCAGGTCTGAGCCACAGATAGCAGTAGCAGTTACTCTGAGAATGACATCATCTGCTTCCTGAATGACTGGATCAGGAACAGATTCAACTCGTACATCGCGAGTACCGTGATAAGTAAGAGCACGCATGCGGATTTCCTCTCTCTAGTTCAACATTAAACAGACTCGAATCAAGGCTGCCAAAAATTAAAAAACACTTGTATTAGAGCCTTAGGATGCAAGCTGACGCTGTAAATTAATGTATGAAAAAAGCCACTCCACTGTTTAAAAAATAAACTTATATGGCACTTGCGTAATTCACGACAAAATGTGTCGAGTTTTGAAGAAGAGATGCAGCACTCAAGAATAGCGAGGAACTACACGAAGATGAAAAGCAGGAGGAAAATATTAAAAATGGGTGGTTTTAATAAAAAAAAAGAGATGAATAACGCTTGTTACTCATCTCTCAGATAATGGGGGGTATTGAAATAGCGTTAGAAGGACTGCTCCAGACTTTCCAGTTCCATCATCAGTTCCAGCATCTGTTCCTCGGCTGTTTCCAGTTTGGCTTTCAGCTCGGTTTGCTCATTCATCAGTTTGAGCAAATCATTTTTACGTGAGGCTTCATATAAAGCACTGTCACCCAGTAAAGTTTCAATTTCAGCCAGACGCGGCGTAACCTTTGCAATCTGTGCTTCGCATTTTTCGATATTTTTACGAATCGGGCGGCTCAGTTCCCGCTGGCGTGCCGCTTCCTTACGCTGTGCTTCTTTGTCCAGTTTGGAAATGGTTGCTTTGACTTCGACCTGAGATTTCACCGGCTCGGCTGGCTTCTGCCCGTTTTTGATCATCTCAATGCGGGCCTGACGTAACCAGTCGGCATAAGCGGTCAGATCACCGTCAAATTCACGGCATTGACCATTATGTACCAGCAGCAATTCATCACAGACACTGGCAATCAGCTGGCGTTCATGCGATACCAGCACCACAGCACCTTCAAAATCCTGCAAGGCCATGGTCAATGCATGACGCATATCCAAGTCTAAATGGTTGGTCGGTTCATCCAGAATCAACACGTTTGGACGCTGCCAGACAATCAATGCCAAAGCCAGACGGGCACGTTCACCGCCCGAGAAACTTTCACTCGGCGTATCCATGCGTTCGCCGCTAAAACCAAAACTGCCCAGGAAAGAACGTAAGCTGGCTTCACTGATTTTTTTATCGGCAATACGTGCCAGCTGTAACATCGGGCTGGCATTGCCATCCAGTGCATCCATTTGGTGTTGGGCAAAGTAGCCAATATTGAGCAGTTCCGAGTCTTTGCGCAGACCCTGAAGCAATTTTAAATCACCGACCAGCGATTTAATTAGGGTAGATTTACCGGCACCATTCATCCCGAGTAAACCAATCCGGCTGCTTGGCGTGATCTGTACATTGACATTGGTGACAATCAGCTTGTCACCATAACCAATATCGGCATGTTCCAGTTGCAATAAAGGCGAACTCATTTTGGTCGGTTCACGGAAACTGAAGGTAAATGGTGTATCAACATGGGCAGCAGACAGTTCCTGCATACGCTCCAGCTGTTTGATCCGGCTCTGTGCCTGCTTGGCTTTGGTGGCTTGCGCTTTAAAACGGTCAATATATTTTTGCAGATGTGCACGGGTTTCCAGCTGCTTTTCATAAGCCTGTTGCTGCTGCGCCAGACGTTCACTGCGGGTGCGCTCGAAGGTCGAGTAGTTACCGGTATATAAAATCAGTTCCTGATTTTCAATATGTAAAATATGATCGGTAATCGCATCGAGGAAATCCCGGTCATGCGAAATCAGCACCAGCGTACCTTCATAGGCTTTCAGCCAGTCTTCGAGCCAGAGAATGGCATCCAGGTCTAAATGGTTGGTCGGTTCATCAAGGAGCAGTAAATCGGAACGGCTCATCAGGGTACGCGCCAGATTCAGGCGCATGCGCCAGCCACCGGAAAAACTGGACACATCCAGTTGGGATTGATGTTCAAAAAAGCCCAGACCGGCCATCAGTTGCGAAGCTTTGGCCGGCGCAGAATAACCTGAAATTTCATCAAAACGGCCATATAAATGCGCCAGTTCTGCATCATCCAGCTGATCTGGCTGCTCCAGTTTCTGCTGAATATCCCAGTATTCTTCATCGCCGGACAAGACGAAATCAATGGCTTTCATATTCAGCGCTTTGATTTCCTGTGCCATATGCGCCACGGTCCAAACCGCAGGACGGGTCAACGAACCGGTGTCTGACTCCATGCCACCGAGCAAGGCTGAAAACAGGGTCGATTTCCCGGCACCATTGACACCGGTTAGGCCAATTTTCCATCCTGGGTGTAACTGCATCGACGCTTTTTGAAATAAAACACGTCCACCGCGACGTATAGATAACTGGTCTAACTGAATCATTGAGAAATCAAAGCTAAGAAATAAGATGCGCCTATTCTAAAGGAAAGCCTTGTGAAAATGAAAAATCTTGCGACTTTTACTGAAATGAGCCAGCTTTTAAATACTGTGAATTTATATATTATGGACGCATAAGTTGAGTATAAGCTCTATTTTCAGCATTAACAGTTGTTTATAGTAGAAGCTGATCGAGCAAAAAATACGATAGAGTAAAATAAAAATGAAAAAGGGATTTTTAGTTTTATCTGCACTGGGTCTACTGGCATCGACTTCAAGTCATGCCAAAGTAAATGTCTGTGTTTTTGATTTGCTGGGCAAGTCTGGCGAATCTTTTAAATTACTGGAAGAATGGGCCTTAGCTGCAAAAGCTTGGAATGCTGATGTTCAATTGACTGCCTATCAGGACGAAGCCAAAGTGGATCAGGATGCCAAGGCAGGTAAATGCGATGGCTTCTATATGACCTCCATGCGGGCCCGCGCCTATAACAAATTCGCCGGCTCGATTGATGCGATTGGTGGTGTGCCAAATAATGACATTGCCATGAAAGCCATCAGTTATGTACTGGACAAACGCAACAGCAAGCGCTTGATCACCCAGATTGGCAAAGAAAAATTTGAAGTGGCTGGGATCGGACAGATTGGCCCGGCTTATATTTTTGTCCGTGATCGCGAGCTGAATAAACTGGAACAGGTAAAAGGCAAGAAATTTGCCGTGCTACATTATGACTATGCCCAGAAAATTATGGTCAATCGGATTGAAGCCGTGCCGGTAATGTCGGAAATTTCCAATTTTATCCGTAAATTTAATCAGGGCGAAGTCGATATTGTGGCTGCACCGGCTTATGCCTTTAAACCGCTTGAATTAGAAAAAGGTCTGGGCAATAAAGGCGCCATGATTAATTTTCCAGTAATCAATGTCACTGCCGACCTGATCATCCGGCAGGATAAATTTCCTGACTCTTTCGCAGTACAATCCAGAGACTGGTTTGTGAAACAGTTGCCGCGCAGTTTTGCCATGGTGAAACGTATGGAAGCGGAAATTCCCAATAAATATAAGCTGAACTTAAGCCGTGAAGATCGCATTGCCTATCAGAAGATTCTGCGCGAAGGCCGCATCGATTTAACCCGGCAGGGGATTTATGATCCCGGCATGATGACGGTATTGAAGCGTGCCCGCTGTACCGTCGAAAGAACCAATTTTGAATGTTCAATTAGTGGCGAATAAAATTCAAATGATGTATATCTTTGTAACTCTTACGGATTAAATGTAATGATACGAAACTTCTATTAAATATTAAGAAATTGATATTTAAAAATATTTTATAAAATAATATTTAGAAAATACGCTTATTTATCTTTATAGGCCAAAACACGGGTTTTAAATGGAGTAAATGCTCTATTTTTTTTAATTAAACTTGCTTAATATTTGTTCCGTGTAAGGACACTCAGCGAATAACAAGATTCCAAAGGATAATACAATGAAAAAAGCACTCTTATCATTGGCTGCACTTTCTACATTTGGTTTTGCCAATGCGGTGCATGCAGAAAAAGTCGATATCTGCGTGTTTGACTTACTGGGTAAATCGGGTGAGTCTTTCCAGATGGCGCAAGAATGGGCACTGGCTGCAAAAGGCTGGGGCGCAGAAATCAATCTGATTGCCCGCCAGGATGAAGCTGTTGCTGATAATGATTTTAAAGCCGGAAAATGTGATGGCGTATTTATGACTGCCATGCGCGCCCGTCAATACAATAAATTTGCCGGTTCTATCGATGCACTGGGCGGTGCACCGAGCAATGCAATTGCACAGCGTGCCATTAGTTTTGCGCTGGACAAACGCAATGCCAGCAAAATGGTGACTAATCTGGGTGGTAAAAAATACGAAATTGCCGGGATTGCACCACTTGGTTCGGCGTTCATCTTTGTCCGTGACAAAAATATTAACTCGATCGAAAAAGCCGCAGGTAAAAAATTCGCGGTATTGGGCTATGACGATGCCCAGAAAATTATGGTGCAGCGTGTGGGCGCGCAGGCCGTGATTTCCGATGTATCCAATTTTGTGGCCAAATTTAACAATGGTCAGGTGGATATGGTGGGGGCACCAGCCTATGCTTATAAACCGCTAGAGATTTATAAAGGCCTTAGCAATAACGGCGCGATGTTTAATTTCCCGGTGCTGCATGTGACGTCCGATTTTGTCATTCGCCCGGAAAAATTCCCGGCAGGTTTTGGGCAAAAATCGCGTGACTGGTTTATCAAAAACCTGCCAAAAAGTATGGCCATGATCGGCCGTCTGGAAGCCGGAATTCCGTCGAAATATAAAATGAATCTGAGCGCTGAAGATAGAACCAAGTATCAGAAAATGTTACGTGATGGCCGTATGGACATGACCAAACGCGGAATCTATGATGCTGGCATGATGTCAGTGTTAAAACGCGCACGCTGTTCTGTCGACAAAGCCAATTTTGAGTGTTCACTTTCGGGTGAGTAATTTGATTTTTAAAGAAAAAGCTTAGCTGAGTCTAAGCTTTTTTTGTGGTTGAACTGAGGCAGATCAGCCATTGTACAGCTGATTAAATAGCTTAAGCTTGATCTAAAGATTGATTTCTTATGATTGATATAAAAACAATTAGATGCGGCTGAAATCGCAATAACAAAAACAAGGTATAAGGACATTAGGATGATGCAAAGAAGATGGAAAATACTGGCATTGGCCGCAGCGACATTTACTGTTTCAGGTCTGGTACAGGCCAAACAGGTGATGTGCGTATTTGATCTGGTGGGCAAAAATGGCGATGTGTATAGCGTCATGAAAGATTATCAGCTGGCAGCGAAAAACTGGGGCGCTGATATCGAGCTTAGAGTGAATACCAATGAAGCCGTGGTTGCAGAAGATTTTAAGGCTGGAAAATGTGACGGGATTAGTGTCACTGGAATGCGCGGACGTCAGTTTAACAGCTTTACCGGCTCACTCGATGCTATCGGGGCGATTCCAGATCTGAATCTGGCCGTTAAAGTGATGCAGGGTCTGGCGAGTCCGACTTTTGCCAAACATATGCTCAATGGCAAATATGAAGTGGTGGGGGTGATTCCTGTCGGTGATGCTTTTCTGTTGGTCAATGACCGTAGTATTAATACCGTGGCCAAAGCCGCAGGTAAAAAAATTGCGGTACTCGACTATGATGAAGCACAAAAAATCATGGTGCAGCAGGTTGGTGCTCAAGCCGTCAGTGCCGATGTCACCAACTTTGGCGCCAAGTTTAACAATGGTCAGGTTGATATCATTGGCGCACCCGCTGCGGTATTTAAGCCGCTAGAATTACACAAAGGCTTAGGTACAAAAGGTGCGATTGTGAATTATCCGGTGTTGCAAGTGACCGGTAATATCATTATCCGTCCCGATAAATTCCCGGCGGGTTATGGTCAAAAATCACGTGAATGGGTGAGAAGCCAGTTGCCGCGCGCTTTTGGTATTCTGGGCAAAATGAAAGCCGATATTCCTGCAAAATACTGGATGGATATTCCGGCTGCAGATAAACCGGGCTATCAGAAAATGATGCGCGATTCCAGAATCAACCTGACCAAACGCGGCGTATATGACAAACGCATGATGAAACTGCTGTGGCAATTCCGTTGTAAGCAGAACCCGCAAAACTTCGAATGTGCCTTACAGGATGAGAACTACAAATAATCCTGATAAAATTACTCTGATTTGACTTTTAATCTGTAGAGACTGACCATATATTGAGTGTGTTATACTTCGATATGGTCTTTTCTTTTTAAAGACATTCCATTCAACAGAGGAATCCGCCATGAATGCCCAAGCGCTTGTGCTCACCGACAATGCCGCAAATAAAGTACGCCAGTTGCGTGACAGTGAAGGTAACCAAGACTTAATGCTCCGTGTGTATGTTACCGGTGGCGGCTGTTCAGGTTTCTCTTATGGCTTTAACTTTGCCGAAAGTCAGAATGAAGATGATGCAGAATTTGCCAACGGCGATGTGAAAGTACTGGTCGATTCACTCAGCTATCAATATCTGGTCGGTTCCGTTGTAGATTATTTAGAAGGTCTGGAAGGTTCACGCTTTGTGGTGCAGAACCCGAATGCGACCACCACTTGTGGTTGTGGATCTTCATTCTCGATCTAAACGCGCACAATAAAAAAGTCCTCTTGATGAGGACTTTTTTATATCTGAAGAAAACTTAATTTTCCAGTTTTACCGCTTCCAAGAGGTCAAAAATTACTGATGTGACATCCTGACTCAGCTCGCGATTATTAAAAATCTCATAAGCGCTAATGGTAATATCGGTATCACTTGGCAACAGGCGCTGCTCTTCTTCGATCAGGTCATTGATCGGCAAGAGGGTCTGTTTGATTTCCAGATGTAAAATATCTTTATATTCCAGATTCTCATCGTCCAGTTCAATCAGCTGTTCATTGAAATAAGGCAATAAAATCGCATGAAGATGTGGCTGAATATCCTCAATATCAAAGATCTCGATATCACGCGTTTCATCAATCGTACTAATGTGGTCATTTACTTCAATTAAAATATGGTAGTAACTCACATGAATCTCCAAAGATGGCCTGAACAATGTAGCCGTTCACAATAACATGAAATCCGAATAGAGTGTTTTTTATAACACTTATACACTTAAATTAATTAAGGAATTCAGGCTGATCACTTAACGGTGATACAGCAAAGTCTTGTCGGCAGGTCGCAACTGAAAGTGTTGTAAATTCTGTTTTCCCAGTACCGGATACATCAGCGCCTCTGGATCATCATGATGATACAGGCCCAAAGCATGCCCCAGTTCATGAGCCAGTGTCAGACGCAGATCATCTTCTGCATCAAACTGATATACATGAATCTGATGACCCATAAATACCCCTTTATGAAATTCACGGGCAGGAAAACGTTGCTGGGCCTGAATGATATTCTGTTGATGATTTTCAAGACTATGTTGATGTAGCGAAACATTCAGGTTAAAAGAACTTTGCTGTCGCTGAAGATACTCGGCTTCCCGTTTAAAATTTTCCGATTTGCGCTGTAAAGCCTGAAACTCATATTCTAATTGTTCGTGCTCATAGGCAGATAAATTTGGCTGATGCCGTCGTTGCTGTAGCTTCTGAAATTCATAATTAATCTGATCTCTTTGCTGGATCAAGCGCTGTTGCTGACTTTCCAGATGTTGATAAGATGCTTCCAGATTTTTGACCTGACGTTGATACTGGGCATCATCTGCCAGCAACTGTTTTTCGACTTTCTTTAAGGCATTATATTCCTGTTGCCGTTGATCATAGATCAGATGAATACTCAGCTGGGCATTTTCATCATAGAGCAGCAGATCATCGCGATGGGTGCCCTGATGCCAGATCTCGACGGCTTCTTTGCTCAGTTGAATCACTTGCTCTTTACTCAGCCCAAAGCCTGCATCTACCTGATCGACCTTAAAGCGTAAACGTGTGTCAAAAGGATGACTGAGCCGGTCTGCAAGCGAGTTGTAGCGCAGTTGTGGATGAGCTTTGGTCTGCATATGCATAGAGGCAGACAGGATTAACCCAACGATGACCAGACAAAATAGAAGGCGCATATTGCTATTGAGATGCTTATTTTTAAAAAATATAGCTTAATTTTAAGGCATTTCCCATGCTTATTTGCCTTCCTGCTCAGCTTTTGGATAAAGTCCTAATTCGGCCAAGGTTTGCTGTAAAATGTCCAGGCGAATCGCCGGATCCATATGACTGTGCATCTGCATATTCAGGGAAAAGGCCACGATGTCAGCCTGTGGTGTTTCGATCCAGCCCGTGCGTCAGCCAACTTGCGCTTCCAGCTCCATACCCCGGCCGGATTTGGCATACAGTCGACAAGCGTGGCGTTCCTGTAGCAATAACATGGCTTTAACCCATTGCTGAAAGGCCGCAAAATCAGAATTTTCAGGGTTGATGGTCGTTTCATGCTGGATTTAGCTTAAACAGCTTTACTTGAACATACGATCCATTTTTAGTCATTTTACCTTCATGCTTTAAAATTTGGACATAAAAAAACCGCGCTATTGCGCGGTTTTTCAGTTAAAGCGACAAATTATTTTTTGTCATCTTTTACTTCAGTGAACTCAGCATCTACAACGCCGTCGTCCGCTTTTTGCTGTTGTTGACCAGCGTCACCACCGAATGCGTTCGGATCAAACCCTTGCGCACCGCCTTGGCCTTGAGCTGCTTCATAGGCACGCTGAGTGATCGGCATGATGATGTTTTGAAGCGCTTCAGTTTTCGCTTTGATTTCTTCAACATCATTTTCTTTAGTTGATGCTTCAAGCTCAGAAACCGCAGTTTCAATTGCAGTTTTTTCGTCTGCAGTCACTTGCTCGCCCAAATCTTTCACTGCTTTTTGAGCAGAAGAAACTAACGCATCCGCTTCGTTACGTGCTTTCGCTAATTCTTCGAATTTGCGATCTTCTTCAGCATTCGCTTCAGCATCACGGATCATTGCTTCGATTTCAGCATCAGACAAACCTGAGTTTGCTTTAATCTGGATCGATTGCTCTTTACCCGTGCTCTTGTCTTTTGCAGATACTTTCAAGATACCATCAGCGTTGATATCGAAAGACACTTCAATTTGTGGCACACCACGTGGCGCAGGTGGGATATCGCCCAATTGGAAGTTACCCAACAATTTGTTTTGCTGTGCCATTTTACGTTCACCCTGGAACACAGAAATGTCTACAGCAGGCTGGTTGTCAGCAGCAGTCGAGAACACTTGAGATTTCTTCGCAGGAATCGTGGTGTTTTTCTCGATGATTGCTGTTAACACGCCACCCATGGTTTCGATACCAAGTGTCAGCGGAGTTACGTCAAGAAGAAGTACGTCAGTTTTGTCACCTGAAAGTACCGCACCTTGAATCGCAGCACCCATTGCAACTGCTTCATCAGGGTTTACGTCTTTACGTGGCTCTTTACCAAAGAATTCTTGAACCTTCTGTTGAACCATTGGCATACGTGATTGACCACCCACCAAAATCACGTCAGAGATGTCTGAAGTCGAAAGACCAGCATCTTTAAGTGCAATCTTACATGGCTCAATGGTACGCGCAACCAAGTCAGCAACCAAACCTTCAAGTTTCGCACGTGTTACGTTGATCACCAAGTGTTTAGGACCAGTCGCATCTGCAGTGATGTATGGCAGGTTGATTTCAGTTGCATTCGAAGAAGAAAGCTCGATCTTCGCTTTTTCAGCAGCTTCTTTTAAACGTTGCAGCGCAAGCGGATCTTGTTTCAAGTTGAAGTTTTGTTCTTTCTTGAACTCTTCAACCAGGAATTCGATCAATGCGTTATCGAAGTCTTCACCACCCAGGAATGTATCACCGTTAGTAGACAATACTTCGATTTGCTGGTCGCCATCAAGATCCGCAATTTCAATGATTGAAACGTCGAATGTACCACCACCCAAGTCATAAACCGCGATTTTACGGTCACCTTCTTTCTTGTCCATACCGAACGCAAGTGCAGCAGCAGTTGGTTCGTTGATGATACGTTTCACTTCTAAACCTGCAATTTTACCTGCATCTTTCGTTGCTTGACGCTGGGCATCGTTGAAGTAAGCAGGAACGGTAATGACCGCTTCAGTTACTGTTTCACCCAGGTAATCTTCCGCTGTTTTTTTCATCTTTTTCAAGATTTCAGCAGAGATTTGCTGTGGCGCAAGTTTCTTGTCGTTGACATCAACCCAAGCATCACCGTTGTCAGCTTTGATGATTTTGTACGGTACCAGACCGATATCTTTTTGTACCGCTTGGTCTTCATAACGACGACCGATCAAACGTTTGATCGCGAACAAGGTATTTTTCGGATTCGTTACCGCTTGACGCTTTGCCGATTGACCTACCAGAATTTCGCCATCTTTATAGGCAATAATTGATGGCGTTGTACGCGCGCCTTCAGCGTTTTCGATTACTTTAACTTTGTCGCCTTCAAGTACTGCAACACATGAGTTTGTAGTACCTAAGTCAATACCAATGATTTTAGCCATTTGGATGTTTCCTCAAAAATTTTTTTATTCCCAAACTTTTCCCTTTATCAAAGGGAAATTAAAAGGGATTTACTTGTTATCCGATATGAGAGCCGTTCGATTTTTTTCAAGTAAAATTGTTGAAAAAATTTCACAAACTCCCGAATTTATTTGGCTTAAGCGCCAACCATGACCATCGCCGGACGCAACAGGCGATTATTCAGCGTGTAGCCTTTTTGCAAAACAGTGCCAATTTCATTGGCTTTGGCATTTGGATCAATCCCAACTGCCTGATGCAGATCAGCATTAAAGCCGTTACTGGTGTCTACCACCACGACTCCAAATTTCTCTAAGGTATTCAATAAAGATTTAAGTGTCAGTTCAACGCCTTCCAGCAGTGGAGTTTTCTCTTCACCTGCGGCAACAATGGCGCGCTCGAGATTGTCGACGGTTTCTAAAAGTTCTTTAGAGAACTTTTCTAAAACGGTATCTTTATGCTTTTCAGATTCACGCTGAATACGTTCCACACTTTTTTGTGCTTCGTAGACTGCATTGGCCGTACGTGCTTTTTCTAACTTTAAGTCACCTTCAAGCTGCGCAATCTGCTCTTGTAAAGACTCAACGGAAACTTCAGCCTGCTCGGTTTCAGCTTGAGTTTGCGCTGTATCTTGCTCCGCTTGCTCTTGCTCAAATTTTTGAGCTTGCTCGTTTTGCTCAGTCGCCATTGATTTACTCCGTTTAAATGGGTTCTTAAACATGTACAGTCCTCAGGCCTCAGTATTCACTGCGTTAATGCTGAACTGCCATGGTTGAAGTTCTTGATTACCTAAAGAAATCGGGGCAGGGTGTAAAAATTCAAGCGTCAGTCAAGATTAAATTTAAGATTTATACAAAATTCTGAATAAAACAGCGAGCAGATGGCAGGCTTTTACCGCGATATAGGCGGAGATAAATTGAAGTAAATGATCAAGGAGTCATCTGATCATTGTTGTATACGTCGCTGAATAGACAGTCTGAGCTTTAAAATAAAACATGAATTATTTGAAAATAAATATAAAAAATTGATAATCGTATTTTTAAATAAATTTAATAATTTTAATCTGTTTTAAATATTAGTAAAAAAATTGCATGATACTGACATAGACAGCGACCTTGTTCAGAGGAGAGAGCCGAACTCGGTTGCTGTTGCCTTATTTCAAGTTACTTTTTTCAAGCTGAGTTCCCCCAAGACTTGGCTTTTTTTTGCCTGATTATTTATTAGACATAAAAGCGATTAATATCTAAGCAATAAAGTATTTCTCAATAGATGAACTTTTGATTAATATTTATTCCAGATTCTATCGCTGTAGTTTCTTCTTATTTTGAAATGTGTTTTCGTGGCTTATCTTTTTCTCTAAGATAGGCCTTTTTTTTGCTAAAATTGAGCATTCTTGATCTGATCAAGATAAAAATGATTGCTTGGCGGCTTAGTCCGACCTTCATGCAAAAATACTGCTTTTATTCAATCAGCTTGAGATAAAATTTTCCATTAAAAAAGCCTGCTACAGGCTTTTTTAACAAAGAGTGAAATCAAAGTATTAATCACGGCGATCGCGTGGGCGCTGTTGTTGCTGTTGACGTCGATTATCGCTCCAGCGTGGGTTAGATGAACGGTTTTGCTGGGCTTTTCTGACACGCTGATCGGTGATCCGTTTAGGATCCTGCTCCAGGCGGCGTTTATTACGTTCTGCTTCAGCCTGTTTTTGCCGTTGGCTCATCATGTTTTTACGCTGCTGTTCCTGGCGTTGTCGTTCCAGCTGGCTTTTACGTCGGTCCTGTTCTAACTGTCTTTTACGGTCCTGTTCCCAGTTACGACGCTGCACTTCCTGTTTACGTCGATCCAGTTCAATACGTTTACGTTGCTGTTCATATTCCCAGCGTTGCCGATCATAACGACGCTGTTGCTCATAACGACGGTCCTGTTCATAGCGGCGATCAGAACGCTGATCATAACGGCCATCGTAGTAGCCACCATCTTCAGGGAAAGCAACACAGCCTACAGCCAAAAATGTAGTCGCCAGAGACAGAGCTATAATTTTGCCAGCCATAGGCATTCTCCCAACTTGAAATAAAAAATATACTGAAGCTCGCAAAACTACGTCAAAAATACCATTTAAACGGTCAATGACATCTTTTATAAATCAGGTTAACGTATTGGATAAAACTATATGTACTTAGATATTAAGACTTATATAAGAATATGGTCACTGAAACGCTAATCGTGTAGAAACTATGAAGAATTAAGAGAATAAGGACTAAAAATAATGACTGTGAATCATCCAGTACTGAAAAGTGTCATGGAGAAAGGGCAAGGCACAGCAGCGCGTATGCTGGATCTCTTACCTGGTATTGCACAAGACGCATTGGTTAAGGCTTTGGACTATCCTCATCACTATCCTGATTTAGACCCCATGGTCAAATGCCTGATGGCGATTCAGCTTAAACAGGGGCATGGCAGCTTTCTGAGTGAAGATGTCGCACAGGCACGGGTGGCGTTTGATGCGCGCATGAAAACAATTCAGGCCAGACCGACTGCTGTGAAAATGATAGAAGAGCTGCGTCTGCCTTTGCAAAGTGGCAGCATCTTTGCCCGGCATTATCATCCTGCACCGCAAAAGAAGTTGCCTATGGTGATTTTTTATCATGGCGGTGCCTTTATGGTGGGTGGTCTGGACAGCCATGATGAGTTCTGTCGCCTTCTGGCAGTGCATGCCAAAGCACAGGTGCTGAGTGTGGCTTATCCGCTGACACCGGAATTTAGTCCCTTGCAGATGGTACAGGTCTGTGAAGATGCCCTGGCCTGGGCACATCAGCATAGTAAACAGCTGAAAGTGTATAAAAACCGGATTGCGGTGGCGGGAGACAGTGCAGGTGGAAATCTGGCGGCAGTGGTGACGCAGCGTAGTGCAGGCAAATCTTATGCAGCACGTGCCCAGCTCTTGCTTTATCCGGCGGTTGATTTTAAAAGCCGCCATCCCTCTTTTTATGCTTATAAAGACGGCTTGGTATTGTCAGATCAGGATATTGATCTGGTGACCTTGATGTATGCCCAAACCCACCAGATTGAACTGGATGATCCATTGGTTTCTCCCACCTATGGTCAATTGAAAAACTTGCCGCCTGCTTATGTGATTACCGCACAACATGATGTTTTGCATGATGAAGGTTCTATTTATGCACATAAATTACGTCAAAATGGGGTAAGTGTTTCTTATCATGACTATATCGATCAGGCCCATGGTTTTATCAATTTAACCCCGATTTCCCGCCGTGCTAAAAAATATGTAATCGAGATCAGCAAGGATTTTCGCAAATTTTGGGATAAACATAGTTAAATCCAAAACGTACATACAAAAAGGTGTTTCTCATGGAAATGCCTTTTTTATACCTGGCTTGATATAAGTTGTTATGGCTTGGTCGCAATCTTTGCTTCAGGGAAGATCAGATTAAACTTGGGGACATAAAAGCTCTGTAGCAACTTGGCTTTAGAAAAATCTGGAAATATATTATTGATATTTTGCCATTCCACTTGGGACAGCTTGGAAAGATGGCCACGGAATTGTGGGCTGAACTGAAAACGCTGGCCTTTCCAGGCTTGCTGAATTTTGAGCATAGAGGCTGGAATATGATGACTATTAATATAGAACTTGCGCGCAGATTTGGTTTTTTTGAGTCGAATCGTCATACGCTGGTTTTGATGCTGAATATGACACAATATTTCCTGATTTTTTTCCTGCCATTCAAATTCTGCATGTTCTTTGGGAATACCCCATAAATGCTGGCCGTGTATGACAGATTCATGAGTAGACACATAAATTTTAGGAATCGAGCTGAGGCGTCGTTTACTAATTAAAGGATGATCCAGAATCAGTAACTCATCATAAGGACCAATGGGTGAAGAATGATAACGCACCAATAACACTTGTACCACGCGACCCAGTGGGGAGGGGGCAATACGGAACTGCTTGGCTTGCTGAATAAAGCCGGGTGTTAGCCAGTAATTCAAAATAAAACCTTCGCCCTGTAAATGCCAAGGCGGAAACTGGTGGATATTTTGCTCCTGTAATAATGCATGGCTCATTCTTATTCTCTTGTCTTTAGTCGGCAGGCAACTGCATTATGAGTTATAAAAGATTAATATACAGTCATTCACAACCATTACTTCTAAGTAGATGAGTTAAAAAATGTTAAAGAAATCATTATATGCGATCGCCCTTACTGCCATCAGTCTGCCAGGTTTTGCTGCCAATACCCTTATTGAGATGAAAACTTCATCGGGAAATATTGAAATTGAGCTCTTTAATGATCAAGCCCCGATCTCGGCAAAAAACTTTGAAAACTATGTAAAGAGCAACTTCTATAAGGACACTATCTTTCACCGGGTCATTCCTGGCTTTATGGTGCAGGGTGGGGGCTTTGATAGCAATATGCAGGAAAAGGCCAATACCCAAGCTCCAATTAAAAATGAATCATCGAATGGTCTGCAAAATAAACGCGGTACTTTAGCGATGGCGCGTACCAATCAGCCGGATTCTGCACGAGCACAATTCTTTGTAAATCTGGTCGATAACGATTTTCTGGATCGTTCTGCCCGAAATGCAGGCTATGCGGTCTTCGGTAAGGTCACTAAAGGTATGGATATTGTCGATCAGATTGCCAAAGTGCCGACTCGAAACTATGGAATGCATCAAAATGTGCCGGTGAAGCCTATCAAGATCAACAGTGTGAACATTAAAGCGCCAGTTGTGAGAAACTAGGTACAGAATAAAACAGAAATATTTAATTCATATTTCTGTTTTAAAAATATGTAGTTATGTGATGTTTTGTATAAATACGAACCAAATTGGTGCATAAAAATAAAACAGTCGTGATTCCTGTGAGTTAAAAGCGCTTGCACCTGTAGGAAATTACCCTATAATGAGCCCATACCGACGAGATAGACGGAAACGAACGAAGCAGATTGCTGAGTTGTTAAGTATATCGAAGTCCAGCTTCTGGCACTGACGAGGTGTTAGAAAGATCATTAAGAGATTATGAAGAACAACTTGT
>NZ_VPAS01000017.1:0-41685 GCF_013419125.1 Acinetobacter sp. YH12102
GTTCTGAAATATGAAGTAGCTGAGCAGCCTGGGATTGAGTTATGCGTTGATCGCAGATTTCCTGCAAGACCGACAATCGTTTAAGTTCTTTATCCGACATAGACACCAACATATCAAACCGTCCGCTTCAATAATCGCAAAAGTGCATATTCTAAAAGCGGACATTTTTACTTTGGAGAAACCAGACATTTCTATTTTGGGCTTACATTTTGGCTTCGTATAACGTGTATTATGTTAATCTCAAAGCTACCTAAAATTAACTCTTTCGCTTATAGTTAAATTTCAGCTATTCATGCATTTAAATAATTAATAAATATTTTTATTAATCATTCCCTTAAATTCATCGTTAAAACTAGGGATTTCATCCTTAAAACATGTTGAACATTTTCTAAAATTTAAACTTAATAAAATTTCTTCCTCAATATTATTCATATCAAAATTATTTTCATATTGAAATGCTGTCATTATAGCCACAATTAAATTCGCTTTTAAATTTGCAAGTTCATTTGCTACTTTCTTCTCTTCCTCAGAACGATTTTTTTCAATCCATCTAATTTTTGCTACATCCCAATACCGCATTTGAAAAACTTTTTTATGTAATTCTGATTTTTTTGGGAAAAAATCTAATTCTTTTGATAAAAATTCAATTTGTTTATTAGCATCTTCTAAAGATAACATTGCTATTTGCTTTGAAAAATCTACTGCATTTGAATTATCTTTTATTTCACGACCAAAGTTTATATCTGCAATACCAAACTCTATTTTTAATGAAGTAATAAAGCCTTCATCAGTTAAAGCATCTTGACTCTTATACAATTGATCCATAACGATTTTTCTAAACTTAGCAATAATATGATCTCCTTTATCTTTTACCTCTTGAGGAAGATAAATATTAGACCATTTTGCTTTTAATCTGGGACATTTATCACTTTTATGAAAAGCAGGATAGTTTTCTTTATATAAATATTTTTTACTATCCTCTCTTTCGATAGGATTAAATTTAATTGGTCTGTTTAGATTAAGACTTCTAAAGAAAAATTCCATTTTTTTTAATTTATCTTTTTCAATTTTAGATAAACAGTCAATATTTTCAAAATTTGGAGTAAAAGATATTCCATTTGTGCTTTCTTCATAACATACAGCATTTATGAGTAAGTCTAGATTATATGTGGTAATAAACATTTATATCTCAAGATGAATATGATGAAAATTTTTAAATATCTTTATCCAAAAGGAACTCTATTTTTTGTTCGAAAATTTGGTTTTGCTCAAGAATTTTTAAGCATCCACCAGAAATAATTGAACTATCTATAGCGTATAAATCATTAATTAATTCAATATTTCGAGAATCAGATAGCAGTTCAAATACTAATGCTTCAGTTATATCATCAGTTAGAAGTGAAGCCACTGGGGTTTTCATTGTAATAGATATAATATCTATCATAGCAGCAATTTTACTTGGCACCCGTAGAGATACCACTTCATAAACAGATGTATTACTTTCTTCCAATGTATCTTTCAATTTCTCTCTTAATGTAGCCATTAAATTTTTCCTAATTTTCCATCTTTATGTGCTTGAGATATTTTTTCATGGATCTGATCTCGATCAGTATGTTCTTCTGAGCAAGCATTTTCATATCTACATAACTCTTCTAACTCATGAACCACTGAATATTTTTGGCTTGCTAGATCCAAGACCCATCCCTCTTTTGGTGAAATACCTGCTAATTTATTGGCAACGTTTGCAACATAATATGCTGCTCTTGTATCTAAGGTGCACAAAGTATTCAATAGAATTTTTTCTACAAGTTGATTAAGTAATTGAGATCTCGATATTCCAGAACGTGCAGCTAAAGCATCTAAAATAACTAAATCAGTTTTATGTACACGGACATTATACTTTTTGATATTAGGTTTATTAGAATCAACTAAATTTTCAGGTACTTTTGCAAATGCTTCAGTGTTAAAGATAAGTGGCATAATTTTTCCTATTTCTTAACTTAAATTAAGGTCATTATTTGACTTTAATTTTCGATTAAATGAATCATTAAAATAAGTTGTTATTAAAGTATCCTTATCATCAACTATAGTAATACCACCACGTCTTTCTAAAACCTCTAAGGCTTTCATAATTCTATAAATATCTTTTCTTTTTAGAACTATCTTTTCGCCTTTTTTACTAGGTTCCCCAAAAATATTAGCTAACATTATCATATCCTGATTAATATTACGCTGCTTCATTCTTTGGATAGAGTGATTAGTTAAGTTCACCATATATCTCCTCATTTAATCTACACACAGGATACAATTGAAATAAATTAAAGTCAAATTTTAATTTATTAAAAAGTCAGATTATTGCATTTTTTGACTTTTATTATTTTTTCATTTCTTATTTAACATAATGGGCGTTATACGAAACGCCTTTTTAAATAGTATTATTTATCAAATAGTTAACTCAATAAATCCAAAACCCAAAAGATCAAAAAACACACGTTTTTACAACTCGTGTGTTTTTTAAGCAGATTTGTAATCTTTCGCCAATAAAATCGTCTAAAAAACGCTCAATTTCGGGGTTTTTTAAATTTTATCAATGCTTGAATCCTTAAAACTATCCCCAATTGCTGGGGATAAAATTTAGGCTATTTTGTACGCTTAGGCTCACATCAATCTCGGCCCTTTGCTGCTATGCGGCATACTGGAATTTTCCTATGATCAAGTCATCAGGAACAGGATGTTCCATAACATAAAACAAAAATTATAAGTTATTGCACATGGACCAGAGGGTACAACAGCACAATCAGCAACGATAAAAAACCCCGGCAGGATGCTGGGGTTTTTTATTATTTAGATTTCTTAAATCAGCGTCGGGTGTGCCGTCCAGGATACGAATTAAAGTCGCTTAAAATAACGTCAATAAATATTGAAAAAGTCATAAAATGTGATATGTTTCACACTCTATTTTTTAGTAGTAAAATTTTTTTATGAAACTATTAAAAAATAACAGCAAGTTTTTAAAAAAACCATCTGTTTCATTATTAATAGGCCCTTATATGAAAAACTTTATCACTACAGCATTATTGCTTTCTTCTGGCGTATTTATAGCAGGACAGACGAATGCTTCTACTAAAGCTGCGGATACAACCTTCCAAGTTAAAATTGAAGTTGTATCAACATGTGCGATCAGTGCTACAGATATCGATTTTGATAAAGTAAATAGTGGTATCGCAGCAACAGATAAAACAGGTAATCTAAATGTAACCTGTACCAGTCAGACACCCTACAGCGTTGGTTTATCTAGTAGTGGAAAAATGACTCATACGACCGACCCTACGTCTAGCATTGCTTATCAATTATTTAAAGCATCCAGTGATACAGCAGAGTGGGACAACGACAATAATCGATATTCTGCAACTGGTTCAGGTAGTGTACAGACTATCCCGGTAGTTGCTAAATTATCTGGCTCTACAAATGTACGCGCTGGTAACTATGCAGATACCGTCACAGCCACAGTAACTTATTAATTTTTATTATCGTAAAGAGTCCACATGAAAAAGCCAGCCAAATTCTCTCATGTATTCCACATTTGTGGTGCAGGAATCTTGGCAGCTAGTATTTTTATAACACAGGCGCATGCTGCCAGTTTGCAAGTTGCGCCTATTTTATTAGAATTTTCACCGCAAGAAAAAGTCAAAGAACTTTGGTTGACCAATACAGGTAATGAGAGTATTCGTGCACAAGTACGAGTGAACGCTTGGACACAAAGCAATCAACAAGATATTTTAACAAACTCCAAAGATCTAATTGCTAGTCCTATGGTCATTAGCATTCCTGCCGGACAACGGCAATTGGTTCGATTGATCCGCAATACTCAAATAGCAAGTACGACTGAACAAGCTTATCGCCTCATCGTGGATGAATTACCTAACTCCCAGACTAATGTACAAAGTGGTCTACAATTGTTACTCAAATATTCCATTCCTGTTTTTTTAAAAGTATCGGACATTAATGATACAGATCAAGGCATAACATCCCTGCAAGGTATGAGCTTTAAATATAATAAGCAAACACTAACAATCAACAATCAGTCTGGTCATTATAAGCGCTTTAGTCAGTTTGCCTACATGGATGCGCAAGGCAAAAAAATACCAATTCAAATGGGATTGATGGGTTATGTACTTAGTGGGAAAAGCATGCAATGGAAAATTCCAAATAATATAAATGTTACGCGTGGTGGAAAGTTTATAGCTGTAGTTAATATGGATCTTCGTGAACAAACTCTACCATTATCTCCCTAATACAAAATAAGCTTTAGGGATAGGGAGTTTCTGATCATTGAATGTTCGAGCAAGCAATTTTATACTTGCAGGAATGATGCTGGTCACAGCACCAACAACATTTGCAGAACAATACTCATCCAATATAGCCAGTGCGATTCAACAGGAATTGTATTTGGATGTAGAAGTAAATCAGTCTACACAGATTCAAATTGGTCATTTTTTACAACAAGATCAGCAACTCTATATTGATGTAGCTTCCTTAAAAAATTTCGCCATTACTACCGAGATAGAACCAATCATAATTGATCAGGTATCCTATATCGCACTTGATCAGATTGAAGGGCTAAGCTATAAATATGACGACCTCAATCAAAAAATCTCAATCCAAGTACCTATTACACTGTTAAGCAGTCAACATCAATATGGCTATCAGCATCTGCCTGCTGCAAAAGTTAATCCATTGCATGAAAAAACAGGTGTCTTACTCAATTACACTGCTTTTGCTCAGCAGTATGAGAATATATTTTCTTTAAATGGTTGGAATGAATTTCGTGTTTTTGGGCTATTTGGTGGGGTATTCAGCCTTTCTGGTAACTACCAATATCAAGATAATGCCTTTATAAATCATCATATACTGGATACATATTGGGAAAAAGATATCCCAGAAAAATTGCTTAGACTACGTTTAGGTGATGCACAAAGTAATGCACTATCATGGACACGCTCTACTCGATTGAGTGGTCTTAGCTTATCGAAAAATTTCGCTTTACAACCCTATACCGTGACGACCCCCTTAATGAGTTTTAAAGGCCAGGTAGCATTGCCTTCACAAGTAGATTTAATAATTAATGGTATTAAGCAGTTTTCAGAAAATATAGTACCTGGGCAATTTGATATTCAATCAGTACCGAGTATTACAGGTGCAGGCAATGCACAAATGGTCATTACAGATATTAATGGCCAACAGCAAGTACTGAGTATTCCCTTATATGGTACAAATAACCTACTCGCACAAGGCTTAAATGACTGGTCTTTTAATGTAGGTTATCCAAAGTTAAATTATGGCTTATCTTCATTTGATTATGCACAAGATCCTGCATTTAGTGGGAGCTATCGTTATGGAATATTAAATAAACTTACTCTGGAAACACATACTGAATTGACCGATCAATTGCAACAGGTAGGACTAGGCACACTCTATCAATTAGGCAAACGTGCAGGACAGCTTAATCTCTCTTATGCTTATAGTCGTACACCTGAGCAACATGGACAATTATTAGGCCTAGGTTATAGCTGGAACTCTACATTAATAAGTTTAAATTATAATGGACTACGACAGTTTGGTGAGTTTAATGACATTGCCAGCTTGAATGATGCGGCATTTGCCAGTAAATCAGACCAATTTTATATAGGTTTTAATACTAAAATTGGTCAGTTGGGAAGTAGCTATATCCAGCAAAAATACACAGAGCAAGAGAGTAAGTTTGTATTGCTGAACTGGTCTTATATCTTGCCGCGACGTATGAACATGAATTTAGGTTATAGTCATGATTTAATTAATAAAAAAGATAGTTACTATCTATCACTTAATATCCCTTGGGCGCAACGCAACTCAGCCACAGCATCAATACAGCGTAGTCATGATAACCAACAGTTTGGTCTCAATATAATGCATGCGCTAAATCAAGATCAGGGAGGGATGGGATGGCAAGCCATGGCCAATCGTACAGATCAATACTCACAGTTTCAGGGGCAGATCGACTATCTCGGTCGCTATGGGTTAGCACAATTAAATGTGCAACATACAGCATCAGACCAACAAAATAATACCAGCGCTTTTGCCTCAGTCAACGGAGGTTTAGTTATTCTAAAAGATGTGATACTCCCCACACGTTTGAGTAACGGTTCATTTGCTATTGTCTCAACAGATAATATTGCTAGCGTACCGGTGCGTATGGAGAATCGTTTGATTGGTAAAACTAATCAGAAAGGATATTTGCTATTGGATCGTCTAAATCCATATCAGCATAATAGTGTAGCAGTTGATACCCTAAACCTACCAATAAATTTAAAAATAGAAACAACACAGCAAGATGTTGTACCTCGTCAGGCAAGTGGTGTATTCGTTCGTTTTCCAATGTATCAAGTGAAATCCGTGCAATTACAGGCAGTCGATGATCAGGGAGAGAATCTCGCAGTGGGTAAATCGGTTTGGGATATTCAACCATCAATACAGCAGCCTTCTAAAACCATTGTAGCTCATGATGGTATTGTATATTTAGATGATGTGAAAAATAATAAATTATATATTGGCGATGAGCTTAAGCAATGCCAAGTGAATCTTCCTGAAGTTTCCACTCTTGAAGGTTTTAGCGATTTAGGAAGGGTGGTATGTCAATAACTCATCAATTTAACCGAATCAAAGCTTATGGCCTCATCAAGCGTTTAGCTTGTATGAGCTTATTGTTTTTAGCTTATAGCATATGCTCTTCATCTGCTTATGCAGAGAGTTGCTGGGTAAGTGGAGGTAATTTAAGCCTAGGCACAGCGAACATTCAAGGCTCGATGACAGCTTCTACGGATATTACCGTAACATGTAATTCAAACTGGAGTCAGCCCGTGACATATAAGATATGTATGGTAGTTGATAGTATAGATCCAGCGGCTAAAGATCCTCGCACAATGATTAACTATGATAACTATCCTGCTTCCTTATTAAATTATAACTTATATTATGATGTCGCACGAACACGCAAGATACCAAACTCAGACGCTAAAAACACAGCTCAGTGCCAGTCTGTTCAAGTAGGTGCTAATACAGGAAATCCAAGTACATTAGTCAAAATATATGGTCAAGTTCTTGCAGGACAAAATGTACCTGCTGGCTCCTATAAAACCAATAGTACTTCTATAAAGCTATACTATGCTTATCGCTATGGCTTAGAAACACCTTCAGATTTAGAAGCTCTAGCTAGTCAAAATAGCTCAACTAACAATATAGTCGTCAATTCTAACTATGAAAATAGCTGTTTGATTTTATCTGCATCAGATATAGATTTTGGTTCAGTGGAGCTATTGAATAATACTTTATATCGTTCAGGGACTATTCAATTAGCATGTCCAATGGGTACCAATATGAAGGTAAGTTTAAATAATGGTCTAAATCCATTGGGCTCACAAAGACGTATGAAAAATTCTTTAGGAAGTTATATTCAATACGGTTTATATCAGGATCCAAGTCACTCGAACATTTGGCAGGCGGATACTTCATATTCTATAACCCACCAGACTATCCCTGTTTATGCGATGGTCCCATCGCAAAGCATTAGCAGTATAGGGAAATATTCCGATACCATTACTGTGACTTTAACTTATTAGAAAACTCTATATTTAATAGGTAATCGTAGCAGTAACTGTATCTATATATTGACCGGCAGGAACGTTAGTATCAGGCACTTTCCCCCAAATGGTAATATTTTGAGTTTGTCCTGTACCGTGTTGTGAAAAAAGATTTTCAGAGCTGTTTCCCCATTCTTTGCTCATAGATGCATCTTGATAAAGTCGATATGAAAGCTTCAAGGAAGCATCCTGAGTATTCTTTAGTGTACCATCACTATTTAGTGAAATATTGTAAGGCGTACCATTAGTACATGAGACATTTAGACTACCCGTTGCCTGGATATTTTGGGTATTACGAGAAATCGTACCAAAATCTATATTAGAAGTAGAACCTGTGCCGATATCACAAATTTCATTGACTTTTATTTTGACCTGAAACTGTGTGGACTGCCGGTCACTCATGGTATAAGCAGAGACTGAAACTACAGCTAGAATTACAAATGAATATTTAAAAATTTTCATTGAATGTGCCTATATCCAATATAGATAATTATATTAATCTGAATTGTAGAGAGTAAAAAGCTAACTATTTAAAGTAATAGTCTGGATTACGCACTAAATTTCATGATTCTAATCATATTATTCGATTTTACTCAACTATGCTGCCATCTAGTAAACAATTCAAAAATAAAAGGGCAAACAGGCTAGATTTAACATAAAAACTCTTATGCGAAATCCCATTTCAAGTACCTAATTCTATTTCTATCATAGTATAAATTTAAAGCACAAAAAAGGACGCCGCAGCGTCCTTCTTTATTTTCATTCGATCAATCAAACAAACGATCAAAGAATGATTTTTTCTTTGGTGATGATTTACTGTCTTCACCATCCATAGTTTCTTGCAGCTCTTTCAACAGTTCACGTTGACGTGCACTTAAATTAACTGGTGTTTCCACTACAATACGGCACAGCAAATCACCTTGCATGCTGGTACGTACCGGTTTAACACCTTTGCCACGTAAGCGGAACAGTTTACCCGTTTGCGTCCCTTCAGGAATTTTCAGGCTTACTCGACCGTCTAGAGTCGGAATCTGAACCTCCTTACCTAACGCTGCATCGGCGATTGAAACCGGCACATCCATATACAGGTCAGCACCATCACGCTGGAAGATTTCGTGCTCACGCACCACCACTTCGACGTACAAATCACCTGACTGACCATCACGAATCGCTTCACCTTTACCGGTCAAGCGTACGCGGTCGCCATTATCCACACCCGCAGGAATAGTAACTTCCAGCGTTTGCTGACGATCCGACACACCTGAACCATGACATTTATTACATGGGTTCTTGATGATCTTGCCCTGACCGCGACAGGTACTACAAGTTTGCTGCACCGAGAAGAAACCTTGCTGCATACGCACTTGACCGGCACCATGGCAGGTACGGCAGGTTTCTACATCATTTGGATTTTTTGAGCCTTTACCATCACAGGCATCACATGGTGCCGGTGCAGTAAAAGTAATGGTTTTCTTGACGCCTTTGACCGCTTCTTCCAGGGTCAATTCCATCACATAGCGTAAGTCCGAACCACGGCGCGCACGTTGCTGGCCACGACCACCGCCACCACCGAAAGCACCACCGAAAATATCACCGAACTGGCTGAAAATGTCTTCTGCGCTGAAACCACCACCGAAGCCACCACCGCCGCCCATACCCCCTTCAAAGGCCTGATGGCCCATACGGTCGTACATGCTGCGCTTTTCACCATCAGACAGCACTTCATAGGCTTCTGCTGCTTCTTTAAATTTATCTTCAGCTTCAGCATTGTCCGGGTTACGGTCTGGATGATATTTCATCGCCAACTTACGGTAGGCTTTTTTGATTTCATCATCACTAGCGGTTTTAGCGACGCCCAAAACCTCATAATAATCACGTTTAGCCATGTCTGGCGATGCTCCTCACGGAATTTTGTTTAATATTCAACTGAGGTCTGAAATTGGGGTCAAACCTGATTTTACAAGGGGAAATATGAAAAAAATTATATGCTTTAGAACACAGCTTTATTTTGAGAGAATTTATGCAGGCCTTTAAACCAGGCATTGAGCAGGAAAACAAAGGCAATAAAGCTGAAAATCACCCCGGTCACGACACAGGCTTTGACCCATAACTGGCTGTCCCAGGCAAAGAAAAACAGCGGAATAAACCACAGCGCAGCAAAGAGCGCCAAAATGGTATAAATCACGATATTTCGCATGATCCACAAGGCCTGTGCTTGTAACCAGACTTCGGCATAATCGACTTGTGTCACTTTACGGGCCAACCAGTAGGCAAAAAGTCCACTAAATAGCGTAAATAAGGCCAAAAACATGAAGACATAAGCCATCGCTACGGAACGTCGCATCTTGGTTAATGTAGTTTGAGTCATGTTGGTTTAACCTCATTACCGGATTGGCAGTTCGGCCAATGCAGTAGTTACTTATTTTTTTAAATTATAAAAATCTCAGCTGCTACTATATTGAAAATTTCAATATTTCGCACCTGAAATTATGACAATTTTAAACAGAATTTAAACTTTTTTTCACTTTAAACCATTGTGCATATAAGGCAGGCAGGAAAAACAGGGTCAGAAGTGTCGCCACAATTAAACCGCCCATAATTGCCACTGCCATCGGCCCGAAAAAAATACTGCGGGACAAGGGAATCATGGCTAAAACAGCGGCCAATGCGGTCAAGACAATCGGGCGACAACGGCGTACTGTGGCATTAATAATGGCATCCCACTGCGACTCTCCGGCCTGAATATCCTGCTCAATCTGGTCAATCAGAATCAGCGAGTTGCGCATGATCATTCCGGATAAGGCAATCGTTCCGAGCATCGCAACAAAACCGAAAGGTTTATTGAAAATTAACAGGAATAACACCACTCCGATAATGCCCAAAGGTGCAGTCAGGAACACAATAAAGGCCCGTGAGATGCTTTTGAGCTGAATCATCAGCAGGGTCATGACGACTGCGAGGAATAAAGGCATGCCGGCATTGACCGAGTTCTGTCCGCGAGCAGATTCTTCAACCGTACCGCCCACTTGCAGCAGATAGCCATTCGGCAGCTCTGCCCGGATTTTTTCCAGTGGCTCTTTGAGTTCATTGACCACAGTAGCGGGCTGCAACTTGCTACGAATATCGGCACGCACAGTAATGGTCGGTAAACGATTCCGATGCCAGATCAGGCCTTCTTCAAAGCTGTATTCAATCTTGGCCAGCTGCGCCAAAGGTACCGATGTACCGGTTGCGGTCGGAACAGCCAGACTGGCTAAAGATGCTACCTCCACCCGTTCAGCCTGAGCACCACGTAAACGGATCTCGATCAGTTCACGTTTTTCCCGATATTGATCAATACCAGCCCCCAAAATCGAGCTGTTCAGCACATTGGCCAGTTCACTGCTGCTCACCCCAAGCTGACGGGCACGATCCTGATCAATCTGCAATTTGATGACTTTGCTCGGCTCTCCCCAGTCCAGATGCACATTGGTGGTATTCGGATTTTCTCCCACGGTGGCTGCAACTTTCTGCGCCCATTCACGGACTAATCCTAGGTCTTCACCCGACACCCGGAACTGCAGTGGATAACCCACCGGTGGGCCATTTTCCAGCAAAGACACCCGGGTACGCACTTCTGGCAATAACTTTCGAATCTGATCACTTAAGGATTTACGGATTTCATTTCGATCCTCTAAAGAGGATGCCAGCACTACAAACTGGGCAAAACTGGTTTGCGGCAACTGCTGATCGAGCGGTAAATAGAAACGCGGCGATCCCATCCCAACATAAGCCACATAGTTATCAATGCCCTCTTGTTTCGATAAAAAGGCTTCGACTTTTTTTACTGCAGCTTCAGTGGCTTTCAGTGATGCACCTTCTTCAAGTTTGAGATCCACCAGAATTTCAGCTCGATTTGAAGGTGGGAAAAACTGCTGCGGCACCAGCTTAAACATTAAAATAGACAGGATAAAAATTCCGACCGTGGCAACAATGACAGTTTTACGATAGGACACACAGGCATTGACCCAACGGCGAAAGCCCTGATAAAACCGGGTTTGATAAGGGTCATAATGTTCGCCGGCATGATGCACAATCGGCTGAGGTTCTGGCTGTCTGCGCAGACGTGCCCAAAGACGCTGGTACCACGGTGCTTTCTGAATTAAATCTTTGTTGAAATCCGGCAGAAGTTTATCGCCTAAGTATGGGACAAACAGTACCGCGGCAATCCAAGACACCAGCAATGCGATGGTCACTACCTGGAAAATCGAACGGGTATATTCCCCGGTACTCGATGCTGCAGTGGCAATTGGCAGGAAACCGGCAGCGGTAATCAGAGTCCCGGTCAGCATCGGAAAAGCGGTGGTGCGCCAGGCATGCCCGGCCGCCTGTAAACGGCTATAACCCTGCTCCATTTTAATCGCCATCATTTCAATCGCGATAATGGCATCATCGACCAAAAGACCCAGGGCCAGAATCAGGGCTCCCAAGGAAATTTTATGCAGTCCGACATCAAACAGCTGCATACCGGCAAAGGTCATGGCCAGCACCAGTGGAATCGAGAAAGCCACCACCAGACCGGTCCGGAAACCGAGCGAGAAAAAACTGACCAGCAATACGATAATCACCGCTTCTGCCAGCACTTTCATAAATTCGTTAATGCTGCGTTTGACCGCCACCGGCTGGTCCGAGACTTTTTGCAGCTCCATGCCAAGTGGCAGGGCTTTTTGCAGGCGGGCGAATTCCTGTTCTAGATTTTTACCCAAGGCAATGATGTCCCCACCCTTGCGCATCGATACAGCAATACCAATGCCGTTTTCGCCCATAAAGCGCATCCGGGGCTGCGCCGGATCACTAAAGCCACGATAGACTTCTGCGACATCCCCCAGCTGAATGGTTTTGCCATTGACCAGCAGCGGCATCTGTCTTAACTCTTCAACACTGTTTAATGCACCACTGACCCGCACCTGAATCCGGTCTGAACTGGTTTCAAAAAAACCGGACTGGGTGGTGGCATTTTGCTGCTGCAGAGCTTGCTGAATCGCCATGACTGGAACGCCCAGCTGAATGGCCTTGGTATTGGAAATCTCAATCCAGATTTTCTGGTCTTGCAGGCCAATCAGCTCAACTTTGGCAACATCTTTGACCCGTTGCAATTGCAGCTGTAAGCGGTCGGCGTATTCCTTGAGGGTCGCATAGTCAAAATCTTTACCCTTGAGCACATAAATATTGCCAAAGGTATCGCCGAATTCATCATTAAAGAACGGACCTTGTACCCCTTGTGGCAATTCATGCCGGATATCGCCCACCTTCTTGCGCACGTTATACCAGACATCAGCGACATCTTTCGAAGCCAGGGAATCCTTGGCAACAAAAGTCACCATGGATTCACCCGGACGCGAATAGGCCATGATGCGGTCATACTGTCCCGTGGTCATCAGTTCCTTTTCAATCCGGTCAGTGACCTGTAGGGATACTTCTTTGGCACTGGCACCCGGCCAATAGGTCTGGATCACCATGACTTTAAAGGTAAAAGGTGGATCTTCACTTTGTGACAGTTTGGAATAAGAGACGATGCCGATCAGACCGAGCAGGATCATGAAATACAGCACCAGACCTTTATTTTTTAAGGCCCATTCCGACAGGTTAAAGTTCATGCTTAACTCCCTGCCTGAATGGTCACACGACGGTTTTCACGATCAATCGGATTGATTTTTTGCTGGTTACGCAGCAGATGTACGCCGCCAATCACCACATAGTCTTCCGGCTTGAGGCCACTGAGTACAGGAACACTGTCCCGGCCATAGGCACCGAGCTGAACCGGAACTTTACGTAAGGTATGATCCGGCTGGACCACCATCACATAAGCCTGCTGATCTGTTGCCGAGACACTCGATAGCGGCACACTAAGCATATTATCGCGGCTGTGCTGAAAAAATACCCGGGCACTTTGTCCCAGCTGGATCTGGCCATTGCCTTCACGTAAGGAAACTTTAACCCTGAAGGTACGCGACTGGTCTGCTGCCGGTGAAATCTCGCGAACAAAAGCGGCAAATTTTTCTTCAGGTTTGGACCATAATGTCACCGTGGCAGGCTGTCCGACCTTGATCTCTGAAATGGCCTGTTCCGGCACGCCAATCACCACTTCACGCTCACCGGAAATGGCTAACTCATATGCCGCCTGCCCTGCGGCAACCACCTGACCCGTTTCGATATTGCGTGCCGTGATCACGCCATTTTTAGTGGCAATCAGCTGGTTATAAGTGGTCTGGTTTTTGGCAGTATCATAATTGGATTGCGCCTGTTTCAGACTCGACTGTGCAGCTTTATATTGATTATCGATGGCATCATATTGCGAGCGACTCACGGCATTGACCGGTAACAGCTGCTTGAAACGCTGTAGTTCATCCTGAGCAATTTTACTGGCAGACTGCGCGTTTTCCAGCTGGGCACGTGCCGCATTCAGCTGCAACTGGGCATCTTTTACATCCAGTGTGGCCAGCACCTGTCCGACTTTGACTTGGTCCCCGACATCAACGAAGCGCTGGGTCACCTGTCCCGCTACCCGAAAGGCCAGTGCTGTTTGCTGACGCGCCTGCACATCGCCGGCATAACTTTTCAGTTCATGCTGTGAAGTGCTCGGTGTGGTCACCATGACAAAGGGAATTTCCTGTTCTGCGGCGATTGTATCTTTACTGCACCCATTTAAGGTCACACTGCAAAGCATCATCATGCCAGCCAACACGCTGTAAATCCTGCTCATCTTATTCGCTCTTATCTGATCATCTTTTTTCGGGCAAACTATGCTGATATATTGAATTGCTTGTTTTTTAATTAATATACCACCCGGTACACTAATTACAACAGAACCCTCAAAGCAATGACCAAGTTGACTTTTTTTGGAAGAAATTGTGCAAATACCTGTAGGACGACCGAAAGATCTGGAGAAGCGCCAACGCATCCTGAGCGCGGCCAAAGCGCTATTTTTAGCGCATGGTTATCATGCCTCCAGCATGAACCAGATTGCCCGTGAAGCAGGGGTGAGCAAACTGACGGTCTATAACCATTTTCAGGACAAGGCGACGCTGTTCAGCTGTGCCATTGAAGATACCTGTGAAGCCATTCTGCATGAGCATCCGCAGGTCTTGCAGCCAAGCAGTGACTTTGCTCAGGAATTTTATCGGGCCTGTTTACGCGCTTTGAATATTATTAGCCTGCCTGAAGCCATCAAACTGGACCTATTACTCATGGAGCTGGCCTCGCAGCAAAGCCCGCTGGCAGAGCAGTTTTATCAGGCCTCGCATGCCAAACTGGAGGCGGTCTGGCATGATTTCTTTGCGCTGGCGCAGCACTACCAGTTTATTCAGGTCGATCGACCCGAGAAACAGACCGAACTGATCGTGTCCCTATTGACCGGAACACGTCATCAAAAAATCCTGCTCGGACTTACAGCTCCGCCCTCCAGTACAGAACAGCAGCAGATCATTAATCAGGCGATTGAATTGTTTATGCTGAAATATGCCATTGCTGATTAAATTCCTTCTGATCGCTTGAGTGCTGGCGACAGGATACTGGCTAAAATTTGCTAAAAAACCTGCAAAATATCTGCAACTTTTGTCTGTAAAGGACTTGGATTGTCCTACAGTCGCGGTATAGTCAAAGCAAGCATTTAAGGGAATATAAAAATGATTCAACAAATTGATGCACCACTACGCGAAGACGTACGCTTACTGGGTAATTTGCTGGGGGAAACCTTAAAATTACATGCGGGGCAGGATTTGTTTAATCAGATTGAGCAGATTCGTGCTTTATCTAAAGGCGCACGTGATGGACAGGTCGAAGCAGAAAAACAGCTAGAACAATTATTTTTGAGCCTGGAAGATGCGGAAATCCTGCCTCTAACCCGTGCCTTTACCCATTTTTTGAACTTTGCCAATATTGCCGAACAATATCATGTGGTGCGTCGTCGCCGTCAAAGCGAATTCGATGACACGGCAGAATCCCCTAATCCTCTGGTACCGTTATTTGAAAAATTTAAACAGCAGGAGATTTCTGCCGACACGCTGTACCAGCAAATCTGTGAATTAAAAATTGAACTGGTACTGACCGCGCATCCGACAGAAGTCAGCCGCCGCACCCTGATCCAGAAATATGATGGTATCAATAATGCCCTGTCCAAATTCGACCAGCAGAAACTCACGCCGCGTGAACGTCAGGCGGTGTTGGCAGATCTGAAACAGCTGATTAGCTCGGCCTGGCAAACCGATGAAATCCGTCAGCATCGCCCGACCCCGATCGATGAAGCCAAATGGGGCTTTACTACCATTGAACAGACCTTGTGGAATGCGGTTCCGAAATTTATCCGGGAATTAAATGGCATGGTCGAACAACAATGCGGCCAGAACTTGCCCTTAGATATTGCACCGGTACGTTTTGCTTCCTGGATGGGCGGTGACCGCGATGGCAACCCGAATGTTACCCATAATGTGACGCAAGAAGTATTATGGCTGTCACGCTGGAAAGCTGCCGATCTGTATTTACGCGATATTGAGAACCTGCGCTGGGAACTCTCCATTCAGCAATGTAGTACGGAAATCTCCGAGGCATTGGGTCTGGATCATCCGGAACCCTACCGTGAATATTTACGTGACACCCGTAGCCGCCTGAAAGCGACCCGACACTGGCTGGCAGAAAAATTAAAGGGCAATGATGCCGATGATAGTTTAGTCATTAAAAGTAAAGATGAGCTATTACAGCCACTATTGACCTGCTATCGCTCCTTAATGCACTGCAATCTGGCCGAAATTGCCAATGGCAGCCTGCTGGACTTTATTTACCGGGTCAACAGCTTTGGAATTGAGTTACTGAAACTGGATATTCGTCAGGAATCAGGACGTCACCGTCAGGCGATCTCGGCGATTACCGAATATTTAGGGCTGGGAAATTTTGAAACCTGGACCGAACAGGCACGTCAAAACTTTTTACTGCAAGAATTGCAAAGCAAACGTCCCTTGCTCCCAAAACATCTGAATGAACCAGCCGGCAGTCTGATTCAACATCCGGATGTACAGGAAGTCTTTGCCACCATGCGCACTCTGGCAGAACAGCCAAGTGAGTCTCTGGGTGCCTATATTATTTCCATGGCGGAATATCCAAGTGATGTGCTGGCGGTATTGCTTCTACAAAAAGAAGCGGGTATCAAGCACGCATTACGAGTAGTACCGCTGTTTGAAACCCTCAAAGATCTGGACGGTGCAGCCGAGACCATGTCGACCCTGTTCAATATGCATTGGTATAAACAGCATATTCAGGGCAAGCATGAAGTGATGATTGGCTATTCGGATTCAGCCAAGGACGCCGGTTTTATGTCGGCCAACTGGGCGCAGTACCGTGCTCAGGAAGAACTGACGACGATTGCCCAGCAACATGGCGTTCAGCTGACCCTGTTCCATGGCCGTGGCGGTTCGATCAGCCGTGGCGGTGCGCCAACCCAGCAAGCCTTGTTCTCACAGCCACCGGGGTCGATTTCAGGCACGATTCGGGTGACTGAACAGGGCGAAATGATCCGCTTTAAATTCGGACTGGAAGAGATTGCCCTGCAGAATCTGGAAATTTATACCGCTGCGACCTTAGAAGCGACCTTGCTCCCGCCACCCGAGCCGAAACAGGAATGGCGCGACTTGATGCATCAAATGACCGAACTCTCGGTTCAGGTCTATCGCCAGACCGTGCGGGAAAACCCGCACTTTGTCAAATACCTGCGCACTGTCACTCCGGAACTTGAACTGCAAATGTTGCCGCTGGGTTCACGGCCGGCGAAACGTAAAGTCAGTGGCGGGATTGAGTCCTTGCGTGCGATTCCGTGGGTATTTGCCTGGACCCAGATTCGTCTGATGTTACCTGCCTGGCTGGGTACCGGTGCCGCGCTGAATAAAGTACTGGATCAGGGGCAACGGGCGGTACTCGATGAGATGCTGGCAGAGTGGCCATATTTTCAGACCCTGATTGATATGCTGGAAATGGTGCTGTCCAAAGCCGATGCACATGTGGCCTTGTACTATGAATCACATCTGACCCAAGATGAAGATCTCAAAGTACTCGGCACAGAGCTGCGCCAGCGTTTGCAGGATGCTGTACAGACCTTGCTGACGTTAAAGGGTGAATCCAAATTGTTGAGTAGCAACGGCGTACTGGATCAATCCATGAAAGTCCGTAAACCGTATTTGTTGCCACTACATTTGCTGCAAGCCGAGCTGATGAAACGTCGTCGTCTCTATCTGCAACAGCAGCAAGCTGAAAATACCCCGGTGGATCATGCCTTGATGGTCAGTATTGCCGGAATTGCTGCGGGTTTACGCAATACCGGCTGATTTTTCGCCCTCGCATTCAAAGCACATCCTGGTGATGTGCTTTTTTTGTACATGAATTGGCCAAAACCACTCACTGCATCGTATTTTTTATAACTAAAATAACAAATCTTTATGAGTGAATTTTAAGCATAGCTATATGATTAATCCACTGATTTAACGCTACTTTTATATTAAAAATATTTACCAATTGATAAAAAATAAATAAAAGTCAATGAATTAACTTGAACAAAAAGTTGAAAGGAGTGATTAAAACTTCCAAAAAACCGGAGTATGATGTGCACAATTTATCTTTTGAGTGCTCATTTTATGTCCAGTTGGTTTCCCAAATGGCGCCCTTATGAGGGCAGTATCGATGCACGACCAGTAGGTACCGCAGAGTATTTGCCACCCGCACAAACGGTAGTTTTGGGTGTACAGCATGCCTTTGCCATGTTTGGCGCGACTGTACTGGCACCTTTTTTAATGGGCTTTGATCCTAACCTGGCGATTTTAATGTCAGGGATCTGTACTATTCTGTTCTTTTTAATCACCGGTGGCCGGGTTCCAAGTTATCTAGGTTCAAGCTTTGCCTTTATTGGTGTGGTCATCGCAGCAACTGGTTATGCGGGTGGTGGCGGACTGAATCCGAATATTGGCGTTGCAGCAGGCGGGATTATCGCATGTGGCATCTTCTATGCGCTGATGGGCTTTCTGGTCATGGCGACGGGCACCCGCTGGATCGAAAAGCTGATGCCACCGGTAGTGACCGGTGCCGTGGTGATGATCATTGGCCTGAACCTTGCTCCAGTCACGGTTAAAAGCGTCATGGGCAACACCTTTAATATGTGGATGTCTCTCGTTACCGTGATGTGCATGGGCTCGATTGCCGTCTTTACCAAAGGCCTGCTGCAACGCCTGCTATTATTGGTCGGTCTGTTACTGGCCTATCTGATCTATTTCATGCTCAGCAATATCATGGGTTATGGTACTGCAATCAACTTCCTTCCCATTCAGCAAGCGGCCTGGTTTGGGTTACCGACTTTCCATGCACCGACCTTTGAATTGAATGCGATGTTAATCATTGCGCCAATTGCCTTGATTCTGGTGGCTGAAAATCTGGGCCATATTAAAGCCGTAGGCGCGATGACCGGTGAAAACCTAGATCCGCATATTGGTAAAGCCTTTGTAGCAGATGGTATTGCAACCACTTTAGCCGGTGGTGTGGGTGCGCCGGGTATGACCACCTATGGTGAAAACATTGGTGTAATGGCCGTGACACGGGTTTACTCGACCATCATCTTTGCAGTCGCGGGTGTCTTTGCTGTGTTCCTGGGTTTATCGCCTAAGTTTGGTGCGGTGATTCATACTATTCCAACGGCGATTCTGACCGGTGCTTCGATTATAGTCTTTGGTTTGATTACTATTGCTGGTGCCAAAATCTGGATTGAGAACAAGGTCGATTTTTCGCAGAACAAGAACCTGATGGTGGCTGCGGTGACCATTATTTTAGGTACGGGTGATTTTGCCCTGACTTTTGGTAGCTTCAATCTGGGTGGTATTGGTACGGCAACGTTTGCAGCCCTGTTCTTAAACTGGTTCTTCAGTCTGGTCGATAAAAAATAACCGTAAAAATTGAAAATTTATAGCAGCCCTTAGGCTGCTTTTTTTATCTTTATATTTTGCAACTTTGCGATGAAAGAAATGAAAAGAAGCCCCGCAAGGCTTCTGTTAAAGCACAAGTCTGGTTAAGGGCGAAACTCTTTCAATTCACGTTGAATGAAATAATGAAACATTTCACGATACAGATGTTCAATAAATTCCTGATCGACGCCCTGCTGCTGCGCCAGTGCTCTGACATGTTCTACAATCTGTTCCATACGTTCAGGTGACTGTAAATCGGTTTCAGTTTTTTTAAAACGGGTGGTTTGATCAACATAAAATTGACGCGCAGCGATCAGCTCAACTAAAGCTGTATCAATGGCATCGATCTGTTGACGTGCATGTTCTAATGATTCAGCTTTGATCTTTTCCATGTTTTTTCAGTTCACTTTCAGTTTGATTATTACTCTTATACTTTTCTTCTAACACATTACTGAAAATACTTTCAATCATCCAGACCCGATATAAGCTATTAAATGTATAACTTTGATCATCGATGCGCAATTCCAGTACCGGAAAGTTCGGCTGCGACTTCATTTCACAGAGTATATCATTGTCCTGCAACTTGGCCAGAATATCGTCCTGGCTCAGCTCGGCAATGTTGAGTTGCTGCTGCATACGCTGGAAATGCGGTGCATAGGACAAGTCTTGACCACGGGTCCAGACAGCTTGCAAGATCTGATACATGGCCTCAATGCGCTGTTCTTCAGGACAGCTATAAAATAACTGCGCCATGGGGGCAATCGCCGGCTCAGTCGGACGGCAGAACGGGGTAAATTCGACCTCAGTCCGTTTCGATAAACGCGTGGCCAGACTCCAGTCAAACTCATCCCGGCCACGGTAAGACAAAGGATAGACTTTCAGCTGGATATTATAATAATCCGCCAGTTCTTCTTTGATATAGGCCAGCAACAACCAGGAAATCGGATCTTCCAGCGCAATATATAAATCCAGTTCCGGGTCCATCGACTGGATCTCGTTCAGCTCTTCGGCATCACTGATCAGATGCTCACGCCATTCAATATGATTGATCAGGAAAATCGGATTGCCGGTGAGCAGTTTCTGCTGCTCCAGACGCCGAGTCAGACGTAATAGGTCATCCACCGCCTGATACTGGCGGCCCCCCAAATCAAAATAGCTGGCCAGAACCGGGGTCTGGTCAAAAATGCGTTCGGGAAAATCCTGTGGCTGATGATGGCGGCTGGCCATGGCATATAAGGTACGTAATTTTCCGGTCTGCTTTTGCCAGAGCATATGAAATACATCTTCCAGCAGATACAGGAAATCCTGCCCGCGTAGCGGGGTGCGCCGTAAAATCAGTTCCGCCTGTTGCAAGGCTTCAGCGCTTGGCAATTCTGGCGTGTCATGAAAACTGAAACGATGCTGTTTCGACAAGATCTTGGCATCATTAATCGTGTAATGCTGCCATTCCTCAAAAGACATCTGATTGGGTGCTTCGGCATGCGCACTGGAAATGACGACTTTCAGCGGCTTGAGCTGCGGACTTAAAATTTCTTCAAGCTGCGGTAACTGCTGTACCGCCAGATAGCTGTACACATCATCCAGTCTTAAATGGATACTCAGCCCATCTTGAATAGATAACACCGTTTGACGGATTGGTTTCTGGTAAAACCAACTCGATCGGATTGGATCAAACCAACGGCGTAACAGCGACATGAGATCGGCCTCGACAAGAATGACAGTGCGCAGCTCGACAAAGCTAAATCTGCGCAGAATAATCTATTTTTAAGATCGCAGAGCCAAAGCCCTGCATGGTGTAAAAACTTATATCAAGTCATAAGCAAATGTTCAATGTTTAACAATGGATTAGAGGTCAAGATTCAAGTCAGTGACCGCCCCGGTTTCTGCACCTGAGGTCAGTTTGGCGAATTTGGCCAGTGCTCCATGGGTATAGTTCGGTTTTGGTTTGATCCAAGCTGCTTGACGTGCTGCAATCTCCGGCTCATCCACATGCCAGGTCATTTCCCGGGTTTCCGCATTAATTGAAATCTGGTCGCCATTTTGTACCAGACCAATCGGGCCGCCATCATAAGCTTCGGGGGTGACATGACCAATCACAAAACCGTGACTGCCACCCGAGAAGCGTCCATCGGTAATCAGGGCAACTGAAGCGCCTAAGCCCTTCCCGATAATCGCAGAGGTCGGTTTCAGCATTTCTGGCATTCCCGGGCCACCTTTGGGACCAACGCCACGAATCACCACCACTTCACCCGGCTGGACTTCGCCATCCAGAATACCGCGCATGGCACCCTGCTCACCTTCAAACACGCGAGCCGGGCCAGCAAAATGCAGTCCTTCCTTACCGGTAATTTTGGCGACCGCGCCCTTCGGTGACAGATTGCCTTTTAGAATCACCAGATGCGAGTCTTTTTTCACTGGCGCATCAAAAGGCAGAATAATCTGCTGGCCTTCCGGATAGTCCTGCACATCGGCCAGATTTTCTGCCAGCGTCTTACCTGTGACCGTCAGACATGAGCCATCCAGCATGCCGGCATCCAGCATGCGCTTCATCAGTGGTTGAATCCCGCCAATCGCAATCAGTTCTGACATCAGATATTTACCTGATGGACGCACGTCGGCCACCACCGGAATATCTTTACCAATCCGCACGAAATCATCCAGACTCAATTCCACTCCTGCGGTATGTGCCATGGCTAAAAGATGCAGTACACCATTGGTCGAACCACCCAGCGCAATCAAGACTTTAATTGAGTTTTCAAAGGCGGCTTTGGTCATGATGTCGCGCGGCTTAATATCCAGTCGCAACAGGTTCATCACCGCTTCACCGGCCCGGGCACAGTCAATTTGCTTGTCTTCCGATACCGCTTCCTGTGCCGAAGAGCCCGGCAGGCTCATGCCTAAAGCTTCAATCGCAGAGGCCATCGAGTTGGCCGTGTACATACCGCCACACGAACCCGGACCTGGCAAGGAAACCTCTTCAATATGCTTGACCTGAATCGCGTTGATTTCACCTTTGGCATATTGACCCACCGCTTCAAACACCGAAATCATGTCGGTATGGCCTTCGCCCGGTTTAATGGTTCCACCATAAATAAACAGCCCCGGACGGTTGAGGCGCGCCAATCCCATGATGCAACCGGGCATGTTTTTGTCACAGCCACCAATGGCAATCACACCATCATAAGCCTGACAGCCGACCACGGTTTCAATCGAATCTGCGATCACTTCCCGTGACAGCAGGGAATATTTCATGCCTTCGGTGCCATTGGAAATGCCATCTGAAATGGTAATGGTATTAAAGATAATGCCCTTGCCACCCGCCGCACTCACGCCCTGCTCTACGGTTCTGGCCAGACCATCAATATGCATATTACAAGGCGTGACATTGGCCCAGGTCGAAGCGATGCCAATAAATGGCCGGTTAAAATCGGCATCCTGAAAACCGGTGGCACGCATCATGGAACGCGCCGGTGCATTTTCAATACCTTCATAGACAGGGGCTGAATGCTCACGAATATTATCTTTACTCATTATTTTATTCCTTGGCGATGACCAATTTTAAACATGGGTCTTTGGCAATTTATTTTAAGATCATTGTTTGACATACTCCCACCACTTTCACTTTATTCAAGTGGGGGATTCTAAAAGCATCAGCTCTTAGGTGACTTCCTCACGGATTTCGCTTGCTTTCTGCTTCATCGGGCGACCTTTACCGCATCCACCCTCCACAGACAAAACGGTGTGTCCCACCGCCAAAATATTACGAGAAGCGTTAATATCCGCATTCTCGCTAAAGCCACACGCAACACATTCAAAATGTGCCTGAGTAAGCCTATTTTCTTTTGCAACATGACCGCAGGAGCTACACGTTTGACTTGTGTATTTCGGGTCAATCTTAACGAGTAAACCACCTCGCCATTGTTGTTTGTACTCCAATATATCAACAAGCATTGACCAACCTTGATCTAGGATTGCCTTGTTTAAGCCCGACTTGGCTTTGACATTCTTTCCTTTTTTCTCGATTGTGCCACTTGCTGACTTCGACATATTGGCTACTTTTAAGTCCTCAACTACGATCATTGCGTGGTTTTTGCTGAGAGTTGTCGTGACTTTATGTAGGTAGTCATGCCGAATATTAGCAATATGATAATGTAGCTTGTTAATTGTGGTGTTCAACTTTTTCCAATTTTCACTAAACTTCAATTTTTTGCTCAACTTACGTTGAAGTTTAGCTAATTTAATTTGGTTGGTTTTAAAACTGTTCTTTGGGTTAAATACCTCACCCTCAGATGTTGTGACTAATTTCTTGACACCTAAATCAACACCAACTGCGGTTTTGGATGGATGTACTGGATTTTCCAATAACTCTTTTTCACTGCCAAATGAAATATACCAATGACCTGATCTCTTACTGATTGTCACATTCTTAATTGTGCCTAGAATATCTTGTGATTTTCTAAATTTCACAAATCCTATGCCATTTGGCAGCTTAACTCGATTACCCTCAATTCGACAATATTTATCAAATTGCACCAATCTAATTGAATCGTAACCATCTGATTTTTTCTTAAATCTAGGCATCAGTGGGCGTAACTGGATTTCAGAACCATCAGTGAGTTTGAGGAATTTGGGCGTGCGTGGTTTACGCTTATTTTCTTTTAATCTTGCATGTTCTTTTGCATTGAAAAACCTTGTCCAAGCCGAAGCCAGATCACGAATTTTTTGCTGTAGGGAAACAGCATTAGAATGATTTGCTAAAAAAGCATATTCAGGATTCTTTTTAAGACTGGTGATTTTATTCACCAAATTGGTTGCATTGATAAATTCATTCTTTGCAAACATTTCAAATGACACAACTAAAATTTGATTCCAAACAAAACGCGCAGAACCAACAAGATTGTTTAAAATAACCTCTTGCTCTTCATTAGGCTCAAGCCTAAATTTATACGCCTTGTTGATTTTCATTTTTTTTAAAACTTATTTAAATACAATGTTATATTTCTTTTATTTTAACATAAAAACGAATTAAAGCTAAATTAAAAAACTTACGAAATTCACCTCCACCCTGACTGTCGGGTGGAGTCCTCTTTCATTTTAAGATAGTTTCTTGTATAAAAAAGCACCCCATCTGGAGTGCTATTTAAATCTGTAAAATTACAAATTAGATATCACGTACCGCACCTTTCGCCGCACTAGTGGTATGCATTGCATAGGCTTTCAATGCTTTTGAAATTTTACGCGGACGCTCTTCAGCGGGTTGCCAGCCTTTGGCTTCTTGCGCTGCACGGCGTTCAGCCATCACCGAATCTTCAACCGCTAAGTGAATCGTACGGTTTGGAATATCAATTTCGATACGATCGCCATCTTCAACCAAACCAATCGCACCGCCTTCAGCTGCTTCTGGAGAAACGTGACCAATGGAAAGACCTGATGAACCGCCCGAGAAACGACCATCTGTAACAAGCGCACAGTCTTTACCCAAACCTTTCGATTTTAAGTAACTGGTTGGATACAGCATTTCTTGCATACCCGGACCACCACGTGGACCTTCGTAACGGATCACCACCACATCACCTGCTGTGATTTTGCCACCTAAGATTGCTTCTACTGCAGAATCCTGGCTCTCAAAGACACGTGCTGTGCCGTTGAATTTTAAGATGGAGTCGTCCACGCCTGCTGTTTTGACGATACAACCATCCAGTGCGATGTTGCCATAAAGGACGGCTAAACCACCATCTTGCGAGAAGGCATGTTCAACATTACGAATCACACCATTTTCACGGTCGCCATCTAAACGGGTGTAGTAACGATCTTGTGAGAATGCTGTTTGCGTCGGTACACCGCCCGGTGCTGATTTAAAGAAGTTATACACCTCTTCATTTTCAGTACGGATAATATCCCACTTGTCTAAAGCATCTTTTAAGGTTGCTTCATGTACGGTAGGTACAGAGGTATCGAGTAAGCCACCACGGTCTAATTCACCGAGGATTGACATAATGCCGCCAGCACGGTGAATGTCTTCCATGTGAACATTTTTGACCGCAGGTGCAACTTTACATAGCACTGGCACTTTACGCGATAAACGATCAATGTCATCCATGGTGAAGTCAACTTCTGCTTCGTGTGCAGCCGCCAACAAGTGAAGAACGGTATTGGTTGACCCCCCCATCGCGATATCTAAAGTCATGGCATTTTCATACGATGCTTTGGTCGCAACATTACGCGGCAATACGCTGTAATCATTTTGCTCATAATGACGCTTGGTGATTTCCACAATCAACTGACCTGCACGCTCGAATAATTTTTTACGGTTGGCATGTGTTGCCAGCGTAGAGCCATTACCCGGTAAAGATAAACCAAGCGCTTCGGTTAAGCAGTTCATGGAGTTGGCCGTGAACATTCCTGAACATGAACCACAGGTTGGACATGCAGAACGTTCATAGGCTTTGACTTCTTCGTCAGTATAGTTGTCATCTGCAGCCACGATCATCGCATCAACAAGGTCAATCGCCTGTTCATTACCACGGATTTGGACTTTACCCGCTTCCATCGGGCCACCAGAGACAAATACCACGGGAATGTTCAGACGCATCGCAGCCATCAACATGCCCGGGGTAATTTTGTCACAGTTTGAGATACACACCATGGCATCAGCGCAATGCGCATTGACCATGTATTCAACTGAGTCTGCAATCAGGTCACGCGAAGGCAATGAATACAGCATGCCGTCATGACCCATCGCGATGCCGTCATCGACTGCAATGGTATTAAATTCTTTTGCCACACCGCCTGACGCTTCAATTTGACGTGCCACCAGCTGACCCAGGTCTTTGAGATGCACATGACCCGGTACAAACTGGGTGAACGAGTTCACCACCGCAATAATCGGCTTACCGAAATCTTCATCTTTCATTCCGGTAGCACGCCATAAACCGCGTGCGCCAGCCATATTTCTTCCGTGTGTCGATGTTTTTGAACGATAGTCAGGCATTTTATATTTCCAACAAAGTTTGAGCTTGAAATGAACCGGACAGATCCACTCTGGCTAAATCATACTGACAATAAGCTTAAATCAGTTAAATTTTACACCTATCATACTACAAGCCCTTGTTTTACAAGATGACCCTTTGGTTGTAGATGCAGGCAAAAATGTCTATAGAGAGGTCGTAATGATCTGACGATAAAAATTTCTTGATGAAATCTACTATACCGTCATCATCATCAGGACAATACAAAACTTTCATGAATAATTTTTACAATTTGCATGAGTTTTTTTTATATAAAAATTCCACTGAAATTCAAGCACTCACCGGTCTTATTCAATAAGTTTTTGCAACGATTAGGCTGAAATTTGGCTTTTGGCTTATAATACGCTTTAAGTTTATTTGGAATTTCATGTGTGAAGATCATATTTGCAGGCACACCAGAATTTGCAGCGACTGCATTGGCTGCGCTGCTCAAAACCGAGCATGAAATTGTGGCGGTGTATACCCAGCCTGACCGCAAGGCCGGACGCGGACAAAAACTCACGGCATCTGCGGTCAAGCAGTTGGCGCTTGAACACAATATTCCAGTGTACCAACCGCTTCATTTCAAATCTTCGACTGAAGAAGGTCTGGCAGCGCAAGCAGAACTCAAAGCCTTAAATGCAGATGTGATGGTGGTGGCGGCCTATGGCCTGATCCTGCCACAAGTGGTTCTGGATACACCAAAATATGGTTGCCTGAATATTCATGGTTCCCTGTTGCCACGCTGGCGCGGTGCAGCCCCGATTCAGCGCGCGATTGCTACTGGCGATACCGAAACCGGTGTGACCATTATGAAAATGGCAGCCGGTCTGGATACCGGAGACATGCTGTACAAAACTATCTGCCCAATTACCGCCGAAGATACCTCTGCCAGCCTGCATGACAAACTGGCGCTACAGGGCGCTGAAGCGACGCTAAAGGTTTTAGAATCGGAACAGACCTTGCAGCACTATTTAGCACAGCGTGAAGTGCAAGATGACAGCCTGACGGTCTATGCACATAAACTGTCTAAAGCAGAAGCGCAAATTGACTGGACACAAGCTGCGGCAGAGATTGACCGTAATATCCGCGCTTTTAATCCTTGGCCGGTAGCCTTTACCCCGCTGGATGACACAAACAATTTACGCATCTGGAACTCATCACTTTCTACGCACAACGCAAGCACTGCTCTGCCTGGTGAAGTGATTGCCCTGGATAAAGACGGCGTACATGTGATGTGTGGTGATCAGAGCGCCATTTGCATCACCAATCTGCAATGGCCGGGCGGCAAAGCCCTGAATGCTGTTCAAATTAATCAAACTCAAAAACTATCGCTAGGATATAAATTCACATGAGCCAAATTCAATCATCAGCTAAAAACTTGAATTTGCGCGCGCAAGTTGTCAAAACGCTATTGGCTGTACAAAACGGCCAATCACTTGCTTCTGTACTCAACCAACATATCAATATTGTGTCTGAACGTGACCGTGGCTTGTATCACGAGTTAACCTTGGGCTGTTTACGTCAATGGCATGGCCTGAAAGCCATTACTCTGCCGCTATTAACCAAACCTCTCGATAACCAGGCCTTGGAAAGCTGCTTATATTTAGGTTTATACCAGATTCTATGTACCCGTATTCCGGCGCATGCTGCGATTTCAGAAACGGTGACAGCAGCCAAACAACTGGGATTCGAACCTTTAAGTGGTCTGGTCAATGCAGTGCTGCGTCGTGTTTCACGTGAAACAGAAGAATTTGATCTGGCTTTAAATCAGGCACATGGCCTGCCAAGCTGGTTATTTAAGCGTTTAAAGAAAGACTGGCCGGAACAGCTGGCTGAACTGTCGCACGAGTTAAAACAGATTGCGCCGTTGACCTTGCGTGTCAATGTCAATCAGGTCAGCCGTGATGAATATCTGGAAATTCTGGAAGAAGAAGGTTATGAGGCACGCGCCTGTACCCTGTCTGAAGTCGGCATTGTGCTGGAACAGAATGTACATATTCCAAACCTGCCGGGCTATGAAGCTGGCGGTTTCTCGGTTCAGGATGAACACGCACAGCTTTGCGCAACTTTAGTGCCTGATCTTGAAGGCAAGGTCGTGGTGGATGCCTGCGCTGCGCCGGGTGGGAAAACTGCGCATATTCTGGAAAAATACAGCCCGAAAAAGCTGTATGCAATTGATCAGGATGCCAAACGTTTAGTGCGTGTGGCAGAAAATCTGGAACGCCTACTGTTAACAGAATATGCCGAAGTTGAAATTATCGCAGCCGATGCCATCAACTGGACAGCGCCTGAACCGGTCGACTGTATCGTACTAGATGCGCCATGTTCTGCGATTGGTGTGATCCGTCGTCATCCGGATATTCGCTTGCTGCGTCATTCCACAGATATTCCGCAAACCGTCGCGCTGCAAAAGCAGATTCTGGAAAATATGTGGCAACAACTAAAAGTGGGTGGTACTTTGCTGTACATCACCTGTTCGATTCTAAAAGCGGAAAATGAACAGCAGATGGTCGAGTTCTTTGCCCAGCATAGCGATGCCAAAGAAATCAAGATTGAAGCCGATTGGGGCATCGAACAGATTCACGGTCGTCAGTTGTTACCAACAGCCGATCAAGGTGATGGTTTCTTCTATTGCCGTATTGAAAAAACTTCATAAGTCATTAGTTTACAATCAAAAAAAGCAGCTTAGGCTGCTTTTTTTATGGAGTTGCCGGATGGCAACAGGACTTACTGAATAAACTTAAAGATCACCAGACTGCTGGCCAGCGCAGCCATACCGCTCACCAGTCCATATACCGTTTCATGCCCTTCGGAATAACGTTTTGCAGTCGGCAATAACTCGTCCAGTGCCAGATAGACCATTACCCCGCCAATTAAACCAAAAACCAGACCATATACTGTATCGCTCATATAAGGTGCCAGAATAAAGTAACCCAAGGCGGCACCCAAAGGTTCAGCCAGTCCCGACACCAGACTGGCCCAGAGCGCATAATCTTTGCGTCCGGTCGCCATATACACTGGCAAGGCAATTGCCACACCTTCTGGGATATTATGAATCGCAATTGCCACCGCCAAAGGCGCACCCAAGGCAGGACTTTCCAGCGTGGCAAAAAAGGTCGCCAGACCTTCTGGCAGGTTATGTGCGCTAATGGCGAATAAAGTCAGCATGCCGGTACGCAATAGTTGCGGTGAACTGACGCCTTCACTGGCATGCGTTTCAACGGTTTCATGCGGATTCGGCACAAAATGATCCAGCAATAACACCAGAATCACGCCCAACAAAAATGCAAAGGTGCCAAAGGCAAAACCGGTTTTTTCATCAAAAGCCAGACTAAAGGAGGCAATCGATTTATTCAGAATTTCGGTTAAAGAAACATAGATCATGGCGCCCGCGGCAAAGGCCAGACCAAAGGCCAGCAGACGGAAATTGGGTTTTTTTAAGAAGAGTATCAGTCCCCCACCCAACACGGTGGCAAGCCCAGCGAAGAAGGTCACGGCAAAGGCTGTATAGACTTGTCCATCTGAAACGGAAATCATGCCAAATCGTCAGCCATTAAAAAAGTCATTATCACCATAGATGATAATGACTTTCGTTTACAGTAAAACAGTAGGTTTATGTGAAGATTTTTAGTCTTCTGGTTCTTCCGGATTTTTTGCCAGATGAATCACGGACAGTACCAGACCACCCCACAATAAAACGATAGAGATGATCATCATCACCAGTGCAGATGTATTCATAGTCGCTCTCCTAGCTATGACGGTCTTTGACCAGACTAAACAGAATGGCGCCCAGAATAAAGAATGCCATGACACCTCCACCCACCATCCACAGGGTGCTGGCAGCATAGCCACCATAACCTTCTGCCATGATCGATTTCAGGGTCAGACCCAATGCCATTAATAAGGACAACGGCGTGATGACGGTCAGCATGAAGTTCCAGCTGCGACCAAGTTTCACGCTGGCGAACTGATTCACATGGCCTTCCAGCTGCTTCATTAATGGACGACGGAACCACGACAACAGAATAATGGAGATCAAACCACCACCGACAATACCGATATTATTGGCAAAGTAGTCAATAATGTCGACAAAGGTAATCGCACTATGGGTCGAGAACATCAAGGTAGAAATCACCGCTGAACCACCGGCAATAATCGTGACTGACTTGTTCTTCGACCAGCCCAGTTTGTCCTGGAATGCGGCAATCGGAACTTGCAGGATACTGACCATCGAGGTAATACCGGCAACGGTCAATGAAGCAAAGAACAGGAAGCCAAACAGGTCACCGCCTGCACCTAAACTGGAAATGATTTTCGGGAAAGCAATAAAGGCCAGACCAATACCGCCAGATACGACATCTTCAACATTTGCACCTGCGCTGAAGGCCATAAAACCAAGCGCTGCAAATACACCAATACCCGCCAGAATTTCAAAGGATGAGTTGGCCAGTGCTACCACGATCCCAGAACCGGTCAAGTTGGTTTTGCGTTTCAAATAAGAGGCATAGGTCAACATAATCCCGAAGCCCACCGACAGTGAGAAGAAGATATGACCAAATGCGGCCAGCCAGACTTTATAGTTACTCATGGCCTCCCAGTTCGGCGTAAAGAAAGCATTCAAGCCGTCGACTGCACCCGGTAAGCGTACCGCCTGAATCACCAGAATAGAAAATAAAATTACCAGAAGTGGCATAAAGATTTTATTCGCCAGTTCCACCCCACGGCGTACCCCACCGTAAAGAATCAGCATCACCGCAGCCCAAACAACCACCAGACCGAAAAACAGGACAGGAACAAAACCTAAACTTAAACCTTCACCATTTTGCAGATAAGTGTTAAAGAAAAAGTCCTGGGTATCTGTGCCCCACTGCTGCCCAAAGGAATAGAACATATAACTGCCGGCCCAAGACAAGACGCTGGCATAGTAAATCCCGATGATCAGGGTCACCATCACCTGCCACCAACCCAAGGATTCGGCATTCATGAGTTTTTTATAGGCCATGGGTGGTGCTTTACGGAACTTGTGTCCGACCGCATAGTCTAAAAACAATAAAGGCAAACCTGCTGCAAAAATCGCAATCAGGTAAGGGATCAGGAATGCCCCACCCCCATTTTCATAAGCCACATAAGGGAAACGCCAGATATTTCCCAAGCCAACGGCGGAACCAATGGCTGCAATAATGAATCCTGATCGTGCAGACCAATTCTCACGAGTTTCTGTCATAGAACACCTAAACTTTAAACCCCTTCAGATGCTGCTTGTTATGGTTATAGCGCAAGCAAATAAAGAAGCATTTCAATTATTTTGGGTGTTTGGATTAGAGCTGCACCTTTTGGGCGTCGAATTCTAATGTACAAACAGGTCAGCAGGTCTTACATCTTGCTTAAAGTCTGATCGAAAAGCTGACCTTGTAGATGGTTCAACAATACTGACTTTTTTAAATTTTTTCTGTAAATTCTGCTGAAAATATTCGTTATTTATAATCTATTCGAATTAAGCGTTCAATAATTCAACGAAACCTACCTGATTTTACAGGTTATATATTGACAAACTTTTTGGAATATATCTTTCTTAAGTTTGACTACAGAACCGTAGTCAAGCAAAGCTCATGCTGCGATCATCCAAATCGCCTTATATTTATAGAAGAATTAAAGTCAAAGGCTTATCGCGATGTGAGCCACTCTATAGCTGAAATGCGCGGAGCAGAGATCTGATCGCCCTGCTCCACGTGCATTTTTGACATCTAAAAATGGACTGCAATACCCCGGTCTGACCTGCAGCAAATCCATCACGGGATCTGAGCGATTGATGTCATTTACTTAAGATTTAATCACCAGCATCCGTTCTTCCTGCATATCGCGAATGGCAGATTGAATCCCTTCACGGCCTAAACCTGAATCCTTCACCCCACCATAGGGCATGTTGTCCACCCGGAAAGATGGAATGTCATTGATAATGACCCCACCGACATGCAGATGATCCCAGGCATACAGCATCTTGTTCAAGTTCTGGGTATAAACTCCGGCCTGCAAGCCAAAACGGCTACGATTGATACAGGCAATCCCCGCTTCAAAATCAGGATAAGGTTCAATCATCGCCACCGGACCAAAGACTTCATCACGGTAAATTTCCAGATTATGATCCACGTTTTCCAATAAAGTCGGTGCGAACATCACTCCATCCAGCTCACCACCTACCAGAATTCTGGCATCCTTTTTCAGTGCTTTTTCCAGCCATTTTTTCAGGCGTTTGGCTTCTGCTTCCTTGATCATCGGCCCCACCAAAGTTGTGCTCAGATTTGGATCGGTGGCTTTCAGATGTTTGAGTTTTGCAAGCAGTTTATCTCTGACTTCGGCATAAATATCCTGATGCACCAGAATGCGCTGCACACTGATACAGACCTGCCCGGCATGACCATAAGCACCACCAACCAGACGGGTAATCAAGGCATCATTAATTTCGGTATCCGGCTCGATCATCACTGCGGCATTACCGCCCAGCTCCAGAACCACTTTTTTGCGGCCAGCTCGCGCTTTCATATCCCAACCCACCACATCGGAACCGGTAAAACTGAGTAATTTAAAACGGTCATCGGTGACCAGCACATCGGCCAGCTCGCGCGGACAGGGTAAAACTGAAAATGCGCCTTTCGGCAAATCGGTTTCCGCCAGAATCTCGGCAATTTTCAAGGCAGAAATCGGCGTCAGACTGGCGGGTTTCAACACGAAAGGACAACCGGCAGCAATTGCCGGTGCAATTTTATGGGCGGTCAGATTTAAGGGAAAATTAAAAGGGCTGATTAAAGACACTGCGCCAATCGGCACCTGCTTAACCATACCCTGATACCCCGATGCTGCCGCGGTTACAGCCAAAGGCAGCATACGTCCCTGATCAATTTGAGTCACGGCATCTGCGGCAATTTGAAAGGTATTAATCAGACGCTCGACTTCGGCTTCTGCCGCTTTGCGCGGTTTACCGCCTTCTGCAATCAGAATTTCAGTCAGTTCTTCACGAATTTCATGAAAACGGCGCACACAATGCAGTAGAATTTTCTGTTTTTGAAAGGGTTCTAAAGCCGCCATCTCTGCCTCGGTGTCTAGGGCAGACTGGATGGCCTGCTCCAGACTTTTGGCATCGGCCAAAGCGACACGTGCATAGAGTGCTTGCGTATATTTATGTTTAACCTCTAGCCATTCTCCGGTCTGAACCGCCTGACCAGCCACATAGAATGAATAGTCTTTACACTGTTGTACTGCTGTAGATCGCATTTTTTAGTCCTTCAAAATCTCAGGATATACATTTTTGAAATTCTCTATATCATGCACTTGCTGATAAATATTAAGAAGATGTTTTTAAGTAACCAGACACGCTCAATTTTAATAAAGCTTTAGGGACTCACTGTCATGCAGACAAAAATACTCGCCACATTATTCTTCAGTTTTGGATTAAGCACGCTCAGTCATGCAGATTTCATCGGGGCAAAAGCCGATCTCAGCTACTGGAATTTTAACGGTTATAGCGAAAATAGCAGTATGAAACATGATCTGGATCGACAAGGTACGGCGCAGCTGTCCGTGGCTTTTGAACATCCAGTGCCACTGTTGCCAAATGCCAAAATCAAATATGTCAATCTGGACAGCAACAGCGAACAAAGCACTCCGATCAATGCCTCAGAAATCAAACTGAAGAATATTGACTATATTCTGTATTACGAATTGCTGGATACCGTGGTACATGCCGATATAGGCGCAGGCTTAAGCAATCTGGAGGGTACGGTAAAAAACCTGAATACCGGGGCTTTCACGCAATACGATCTGGATGAATACACTCCACTGCTCTATGCAACTGCAGGGGTTAAATTGCCATTTACCGGACTGAGTGCCAAAGCAGAAGCCGTTTACAGTCATGGCAGCGATAGTAAAAAGACCGATGTACAGGCTGAGTTACAATATGATTTTATTGATAATCTGCTGGTCGATGTCGGTGCCAAAATCGGTTATCGCATGATGACGGTAGATTTTCAACAGGAGCAACGTCCAGATTTACAGCTGGAATTTAAAGGCCCGTATATTGGCTTAGATGTACATTTTTGATGCCAAGAATTCAGCAGCTGGTCGTGCTCAATTTCTCTGCGTTCATGTAAGTCAAAGCGTACAACAATAAGCGCAATCTGCTGCTGGTACAAAATCTGCTTGTGTATTACTTTAGACACATAGAGAGCAGGATGCTCCGAAAACCTAAAAACAACAAGAATAAACAAGCATCAGGACGTGAGGTACGACAGGAGTTATACCTAAATCACGAGATACGGAAAAAGCCCCAACAGGATGTTGGGGCTTTTTTTCTGCTATTTCTTTTTCTGTGCATTGTTTTATTTATCTTTGCTTAACAGTTCCGAGTTAAAACTCCAACATTGTAAAAATCGGCTTGTTGTTAAGCTAAAAATCCTCACATTTTTTGGGAACAGCAATCATGGTAAAAAAGGTCCTCTTTATTACATCCAATCAAGGTATTGAACATGATGAACTGACTGAGCCTTTAAATTTTTTAAAGTCCAAAGGTTTTGAAGTGATTCATGCTGCAGAAAAAAATGAAGATGTAGCCACTGTCAAAGGTGATACCAAAGCTGCTACCCAATATACGCCTGATACCAGTTTTGACCATGTCGACCTGAATGATTATGATCTGTTGGTGATTCCAGGTGGTACAGTCAACGCAGATACTTTAAGAATTAATCAGGATGCCCAGAAAATTATTCAGCATTTTGCCGACAATCACAAACCGATTGCGGCGATCTGTCATGGGCCATGGGCCTTAATTGATGCAGATCGAATTAAAGACAAGAATCTGACCTCGTATAAGAGCATCAAGCTGGATCTGGAAAATGCCGGCGGTAAATGGGTCGATGAAGAAGTGCATCGCTGTAATACCGGCGGCTGGGTACTGATTACTTCACGGAATCCGGATGATCTTCCGGCCTTTAATGAAGCCATTTTAAAAGAACTTGAAGGCGATGCTGCCTAAGTTCCTACCATAAAAAGAGAATCTCATGATTGAGGTTCTCTTTTGCTTTAAATAGTTCCGGTCAAGCTTTTTAGATAAACCATCACTTCTTTATTGCCTGCCATTTCGGCCAGTTCTAGTGCCGTATGTGGACTGCGATGGGCAATATCTGCACCTTTGCTAACCAGAAGTTTGACTACGTCTAGATGATCATTTTCAGCGGCGGCCTGTAAGGCGCTATAGCCTTCTTCATCGGCGGAGTTGACGTCCAGACCTTCTTGCAAGCCCTGCTCGACCTGTTCGATGTCGCCTAAAGATGCCCAGTACACCAGTTCAGGAAGATGTAATTCGTCATCATCTTCAGGGATTGGGGAGAATGAGTCGAATTGCATAGAATCTACCTCAAGATTTATTTTAAGTCTGAGGGTATAAAAGCATATCCATTATAACTAATCCAATCCATGTGCAAAAAATTTCCTAATGATTTAACTGACTCAATATTAGCTGTAGGACCCATTAAAAAACTAGAGAAAACATTTCTTTTATTATTTTCTTTATATTCATGGATATACCATACACCCTGTATATGTTTTCTTTGAATATTGCCTTGTTCATCTTTTCTATGTAATAGACGACTTATTTCTTGGTAAATAAAATCTTGATCATGAAAATCATTTCTTTCATTTAGAAGAACTAATATCCCTGTGCAATCATCTTTTCCTATAGCTTTTTTAGTTTCAGAGATTTGTTTATCTGCTGATGAAAGAAGTGATCGCAAATTTCGAGAGGCATAATCACATAATTTATTTCTAATAAAATTAGGATCTTTATGTTTTTGGATCAACTCTTCAATATGTACAGTCCCAAAAAATTCTGGGAAATCCTGATCTTTATCTACTTGATCATTTGTAAAGTCATTAATTGTACTCTGTCTATCTTTTTCTAAAAATTTGACTTCCAAAATCCATGAGCGCTCAAAAGCAAAATAATCTGCCTTACGCCCTATAAATTTAATATCCTGTATATCATCTATCGATTCATATTCAGAATCCGCAAACTTCTTAAAACGATCATTTAGGTTCATTTATTTATCACTTTTTTAATATTTTTAAAATTTATCATTTAATGATAATAATAAAAAAGCCCCCTTTCGGAGGCTTCTTATTTAAAAACTTAGCTTTAAGCTTTAGACACTGCTGGCTCAATTGCACCAATCTTTTCAGATTCATTGTCATGCATGATTAACGCAACCGCAATTGCAGTAATCAGAACCGGTAAGCCGACTGCCATAAAGTTGAAGTAAGCAGGCAGGTTCATACCAAGCAAACCACCAATCAGGATCGGCCCTACAATCGCGCCCATACGACCAATCGCAGAAGACCAGCCAATGCCTGTCGAACGTACCGCAAGCGGGTAGAACTGCGCAACATAGCTATATAGCAACATTTGTGAACCAATCGACGCTGCACCCGCCAGAAACACCAGGATGTAAAGTAAGAATTGGTTAGATGCGAAGCCCATCAGGCTCATCACAATCGCACCCATAATACCCAGGAACATCAGTACCGGTTTCAAGTGGAAACGATCCGCCAGAATACCACCACCCACAATACCCACGACCGCACCCACGTTCATCACCATCATGAACATCAGACTGTTGTCCATCGAGTAGCCCGCTGCCATCATCAACTTCGGTAACCAGCTACTTAAAGCATACATGGTTAACAGACAAGTGAAGAACGCGACCCAGAACAATAAGGTATTGACCGCACGGCCACGACGGAACAAGCTCACCACGTTCGCTGCTTCAGGCACATTTTCCTGTGGCAGGGTAAGCGTTGTATTCTCGGTAACCGTTAGATTTGGTGCCAGACGACGTACAATTTGACGTGCTTCAGCCTGCTTGTTTTGCTTCACAATAAATGCCAGCGATTCAGGCAAAAATTTCCAGATCACTGGTAATAAAAATAATGGAATACCCGCGATAAAGAACATGATTTCCCAACCAAAACTTGGGGTAAACCATGAACCCAACAACGCAGCCATTACACCACCGACGGCATAACCACTAAACATGGTGGTTACCAAGGTACTGCGCATTTTTTGTGGCGCATATTCCGAAGTCAATGCCACCAGATTCGGCATGACCCCACCAATACCCAGACCGGCAAGAAAACGTAAAATACCGAATTCGGTTGGATTTGAGGCAAAGCCACCCGCAAAAGTTAAACCACTGAATAATACAATACAGATCATGATCACTTTCTTACGACCGATCTTGTCCGCGAGGGAACCGAAGATCATCGCACCAAACATCATGCCAGCCAGTGCGGTACTTGCAAGCATGCCCGCTTGCACTGCACTTAAGCCCCAGTCTTGCATCAGTAAGGGTAAAACCACACCATTGATTGCTAAATCGTAGCCATCAAATAAGATAATGAGTAAACACCAAGCAACTACATTGAAGTGGAAAGGCGTGAATTTCGCATTATCGACTACAGAATTTACATCTATTTTTTCCGTTGTCATCGTTCTCATCTCCCATGAGTACTTGTCCATAACATCTTTGTTGAAGATTGAAGGCAATCTTCAATGTCAGGCAATATACGCAAGCGGGATTTAAGGCACAATAAGACTAATTGATATTCTGCTATGATAAATGTAATGCCATTTATTTGCGTGATATGTCACATTATTATTAAAATTAAATTTTAAGCTATTAATCATAATGACTTTAATTTAAGCAGAATTTGTAGATTTTTTAGCTCAATCACTTTTTTTGAGTGGTTTTATTTCATACTAAAAATATAAAAAACCCCTTCAGACAAAGGGGCTTTTTTAGCTGAATGAATCTATGAGGATCGTTTAAATTTTGGCTGCTTTTAATTGTTTCACCTGAACGCGACCGGGTTGTGGTTGACGAATCATTGAAATAGCGATGATGCCAATAATACCCGGCATGGCAACCGCGATGAAATTCCATTTATGTGGTAATTCCATACCCAGCAGCATACCAATCACAATTGGACCTACAATTGCACCTGTACGCCCCACAGCAGACGCCCAACCAATACCGGTAGAACGTACTGCAACAGGATAGTATTGAGCAACATAGCTATATAACAAGATACTGGTACCAATAGATGAAGCACCTGCCAAACTGACAAGTAAATAAATAACAGGTGTTGGAGAGTTAAAGCCTAAACCAACCAGAGACAGTACACCCACAGTTAACATACTAATAAGAACAGGTTTAAAGTCAAAACGGTCTGCCAGAATACCACCGCTAATGGTTCCGATCACGGCACCAATATTCAGTGCTAATAAGAACATTAAACTGCTGCCTAAAGAATATCCCGCAGCCATCATGAGTTTTGGCAGCCAACTTCCAAGTGCATAAAGCATGAGCAAGCACATAAAGAAAGCAATCCAGAATAAGAATGTTCCCATTGCACGATTTTCTGTAAATAACGCTTTTACTGATGCACTTTGTGTCTGATCGCCTGTGGCTAGAACCAGTTCAGTGTCTGCTCGTACGTCTGCAGTTGGCTCAACTCGTTTTATAAAATGACGTGCCTCATTCATTTTTTGTTCTTTAACCAAGAAAGTTAGAGACTCAGGTAAGAACTTCCAAAACAATGGAACAAAAAGTAAGGGAATACCTGCAATGAAGAACATAATTTCCCAACCAAAACTTGGGGTAAACCATGTACCACATAATGCAGCCATAATCCCACCTACGGCATAACCACTAAACATGGTGGTTACAAGTGTACTTTTTAAACGTTTAGGCGCATATTCAGAGGTTAAAGCAACCAGGTTAGGTAATACCCCGCCTATGCCCAAGCCGGCAATAAAACGTAAAATACCAAACTCTGTTGGAGTGGTGGTAAATCCACCCAAAAATGTAAAAGCACTAAATAAAGTGACACAAATTAAAATCACTTTTTTACGACCGATTTTGTCTGCAAGCATCCCAAACAGCATGGCACCAAACATCATGCCGGCTAGTGCTGTACTGGCAAGCATGCCTGCTTCAACAGCACTCATGCCCCACTCCTGCATCAGTAGAGGCAGAACGACACCGTTAATTGCTAAATCATACCCGTCAAATAGAACAATAAACAAACACCACAATACAATGCTTAAGTGAAATTTCGTGAATTTTGCCTGATCAATCACATCATTCACACTAACCGTATTTGCTGCCATTTTCGTGTTTTCTACCATTTTTACTCACCTCCTGTGAGTTATTATTCGTTGTTTTCAGCACGACACATGCCACTAACTCTTATTTATTATTTTTGATGATTCTTATCGCCATGTTCGTGCAACAACTTAGTTCAACACAGCTAATTTTCAGGCAATATGCGACTAAAGTCTTAAGCTTTACTCAAAATTCTAAACCCATGCGTCTAGTTTTTAATGATTTCTTAACAATTCAAGCCACTTCTTCGATATAAAAATCCCTGAGTTCTCAGACTCAGGGAACGTTTTAAAATTTAGAAAAAACTGAAATTAATATAATGCTTGAGCTAATCGGATCTGAATAATTTCATTATCATCTGCCAGATTTCGATTACGACCACTTGAACCGGGAAAGTTATTGTCATTCAAGACGGTAATTAAATCAGGCCCTTCAATAATAATGTCTTCAATGGTCTGAAATGGAAAACCAAAGCGCTGACCGGTGGCAAGATCTCCCGGACGTACCGGACCATAAAGTAAATCTGGATTGGCCAGATCCATTAAATTAACCAGTTCTTCACGTGCGACAGACTCACCGGACTGATTCAATCTGACCTTGATTAATTTTTTATAGCCGCCCAGATTATTTTCACTGTCATCACGTTCAATAATCACACCTTCTTTGGCACTAAATAACTGAAAATCACCAATTGCAGAGGCTTTCGAAGCCAACTCAAAATAATAGAAATTTCTAGTATAAACTTTCTTTTCCAGATCAAATTCTGAAATGATTAGTTGTGGCGTCGTGGCATTTAATAAAGGTTTTTCAAGTAAAGGATATAAATAGCGACCATTGGGGGAAATTGCCATACCTTCAAAGCCCCCACTCCGCTGTACCAAAGGTTCAATATAACCGGTAGTCCCCTTGTTTAGCTGATTTTGTGGAGATCTGAGTTCAGTTCCAGCTTCTAATGGATGCGCTAAAGCAATCGGCGGACTTTTTAATATTCCATCTGCACTAAAATGTAATAAATAAGGGCCAAATTCATCTCCAATCCAGATATCGCCATTGGGCGCGCGCTGCATAGATTCCGGATCAAAGTCAGCACCTGTCAATAAACGCTCTTGAGTATTCTGATGGACAATTTCAAAAGGAATCAGTTTGTTCGGATCACGAAGCTGAATATAAGATAAATGTTTGACAGTTGCTGTACCGCCCGCCTTGGTTCTGAAATCGCTAGAAAGATGATGCAAACGCAATAAATAATCAGAAGAATTATCTTGCGAGCCAAAGCCATTATCCGACATCACCAGATAAGTTCCATCCGGCTGCTTTAATGCAGCAGAAAAACCCTGTACAGGCTGGCCTGAAAATGGAGGAAAAATACCATTTGTCCCACGTACATCTCGTCCTGAATCAGGTCCTTCTGCATAGGTCTCTACATCCAGTTTGGCAAAAGACACCAAAGTTGGTTCAGTTACGCTTTCGATGGGCTGAAGGGTTTTATCATCGGATTCATTGCATGCCGTCAGAGAGAATACAGAGACCGCCAGCAAACTTAAAGAAATTTTTCTCATACGTCTATTCATCTTTTTATAAAGTCGACGTCTTATTTAATACAGTTTGAATGACAGGACAGTTGCGATGAGATGAAGTTTTAAGGACAGTTTTATCTTAATAATATTATCCCGCGCACAAAAAAACACCCCCAAGCCTTGGCTTGAGGGTGTTTCGAATAATGAGCTGGCGATGACTTACTCTCACATGGGTAACCCCACACTACCATCAGCGCAAAGAGGTTTCACTTCTGAGTTCGGGAAGGGATCAGGTGGTTCAC
>NZ_VPAS01000018.1:0-21893 GCF_013419125.1 Acinetobacter sp. YH12102
GCTTTTTTAGCGTTGGTGCACTGTCTATAACTGTCTTTAAATCCATAAATAGGTGTCCACTTAAATTTAAGTGGACACTATCGCGGTATTAATGAGTTAGAAAAAGTGGGGTTCAGCGGACGCTTACCGATGATGTTCCCTTTAAAAAGTGCTTAGAGACCGGAAACCCTGTTGATTAGACACACTTCACCCTGAGGCTGACCATAATAGAATGACGATGGTTGTCCTTTACGTAGTGCACGCATGACTTCAATACTTTTAAAAGTTTTACCATTCACTACTTTTGTTAATTTCTTCATTAATCCAGTTTAAAAAATGGTTCACTTTGAGAATGTTCTCATGGGTACGTGGATAAACTAAGTGGTGTGCGGATATGGGCACGGATAAGTCATCAGGGAAGACTTTGACAAGTTTTCCTGACTCTAAATAATTTTGGGTAAGTAAATTGCTTTCAAGGACGAATCCGAGTCCATGTGTGGCTGCTTCAAGTGACATGTAAGAGCGATCAAAACTAAAAGTATAAGGAAATTCAGGAACACTTAATCCTTGGTGAGCAAACCATTGGGGCCATGTCACGAGAGTAGACTTTGATAAAATTAATTCTTTTTTTAATAAATCTTTAGGCTTAGTTACTGGACTACGTTCAAGTAGTTTAGGGGAGGCAAGAACTTCTAGTTTTTCACTTCGAACGGTTCTAATTTCGACACCTGTCCAATTGGGAATACCATGACGAATATCAATATCAATTTTATCACGCGTAAAATGAAGGTTTTCATAAGAGCAAGATAAATTCACCTGAATAAGAGGATATTGTTCTTTAAATGATTCCAATCTTGGCAATAGCCACAGAAGTCCAAAGCTAGGAGAAGAATGGATATATAAGCTATCTTTTGGGCTTTTATCTGATGCTTGTTCAGTTGCTAACATCAAATTATGCAGGATAGTCGTTACATCTTGATAATAACGCTCACCTGAAGGCGTTAAAGTAACTCCTCGTGCGCCTCTTATAAATAAACTTTGACCAATCATTTCTTCTAATTTTGCTATTTGATGACTGACAGCAGATGGTGTGAGACTTAAAACCTCTGCTGCTTTTGCCACATTTCCTAATCGAGCAGTTTGTTCAAAAGCTTGTAAGGTTTTAATTGCAGGCACCTGATTGTAATTTTTTTCACTACTCATGCTATAAAAATCCATTTTTATTTTAAATCACTACCTAAAATATCACAGACATGAATTTTATTCATGTCTAGTTGAGTTTAACCTTATTGCTGCGACTTATAAAAACAGCGAGACTAATTAGGAAGAAAATAAATGAATGAGGAAGAACGACAAATGTTATTACAAGGAAAAGTAGCGTTAATCACAGGTGCTGCATCTGAGCGTGGTATCGGGCGTGCAACAGCAGAAATCTTTGCGCAACACGGTGCAAAAGTCATTATTGTAGATTTAGATCTTGTCCAAAGTCAGAATGCAGCAAAAGCACTAGGTGAAGGGCATTTGGGTCTTGCTGCAAATGTAGCCAATGAAGAGCAGGCACATGCAGCTGTTCAGCAAGCACTTCAGCAATATGGAAAGATAGATATTTTGGTCAATAATGCAGGTATTACCCAACCTGTAAAAACACTTGATATTAAACGTAATGATTACGATCGAATTTTAGATGTTAGCCTACGTGGCACACTCATTATGTCGCAAGCCGTGATTCCATCTATGAAAGAAAATGGTAGTGGAAGTATTGTTTGCTTATCTTCAGTTTCAGCACAACGTGGCGGTGGTATTTTTGGTGGCCCTCATTACAGTGCTGCTAAAGCTGGGGTTCTAGGGTTGGCAAAAGCAATGGCACGTGAATTTGGTGCAGATAACATTCGTGTGAACTCACTTACGCCAGGTCTTATACATACCGATATTACTGGCGGACTGATGAATGATGACCGACGTCATGACATTCTGGCTGGAATTCCACTTGGGCGTTTAGGCAAAGCCCAAGATGTTGCAAATGCTGCACTCTTTTTAGCCAGTGATTTATCTACTTATCTAACGGGTATAACGTTAGATGTAAATGGCGGCATGCTTATTCACTAAAGTTCAGTGTTAAACATTTAAAATAACATCATGGTCACGAGAGGATATTGTGGCCAAGTGTAAAGGGACTCGCATGATGGATACTGTACTTTCATCTAATACGGATGCTATTCGTAAATCAGCATATCGGAAAATTGCATTTCGGCTGATGCCATTTTTAATGCTTTGTTATTTTTGTGCCTACCTAGATCGCGTAAATGTTGGCTTTGCCAAACTTCAAATGATGAGTGATTTACAGTTTAGTGAAGCTGTATACGGCCTCGGTGCAGGTATTTTCTTTATTGGATATTTCTTATGTGAAGTACCCAGCAATATTGTATTACACAAAGTAGGCGCCAGACGATGGATTGCTCGCATCATGATTACATGGGGTATTTTGTCAGGCTGTTTTGCATTTGTTGAAACAGAGTGGCAATTCTATACCTTACGCTTCTTACTTGGTGTTGCTGAAGCTGGATTAGCGCCAGGTCTATTACTTTATCTTACATATTGGTTCCCCTCTTATCGTCGGGCCCGTATGACTGTGCTTTGGTTTATTGCGATTCCAATTTCAGGAATGATCGGTGGGCCTCTATCTGGCTTAATCATGGACCAAATGAACAATGTGCAAGGGTGGCATGGTTGGCAATGGATGTTTGTACTTGAAGCTATACCTACAGTGGTTGTTGGTTTGTTAGTCCTCGCAGTTCTTAAAGATTCTGTTCAAGATGCACATTGGTTAACAAGTGCTGAAAAGAATTTAGTTCAACAAGAAATTTCACAAGATAATCAGCAGAAAGAAGGGCATAGCAGTATTAAAGACTTCATTAGTGATAAACGCTTGTGGTTACTTGCTGGAATCTACTTTTGTGTCGTAATGGGACAATATGCAATTACTTTCTGGTTGCCGACATTAATTCGTAACTCGGGTATTAGTGACAACTGGCATATTGGCTTGTTGACCAGCCTGCCTTATATGTGTGCCATAGTTGTAATGCTGTTAGCAGGCCGTAGCGGAGATCACTTTAGAGAGCGTCGCTGGCATTTAATTATTCCTATGTGTGCTGGTGCAATTGCACTGACCTTCGCAACATTGTTTGCCTCAAATCTAACCCTATCGCTGATTTGTTTATGTATTGCGGCATCGGGTGTACTCACTGCATCTTCTTTGTTTTGGATGTTGCCAACCAACTTTTTAGGTGGTGTTTCAGCCGCTGCTGGTATTGCTGGAATCAATAGTTTTGCCAATCTCGCTGGATTTTGTTCTCCATTTCTCATCGGCTGGATTACGACTAATACAGGTTCTAATGCCATAGGTATGTTCTTAATCACAGCAGTTTTACTTGTCGGTGCCACACTGGTAACGCGCGTTCCAGCAAAACTTGTTAATCGTTAATAAGAGAAGTTAATCATGTCAAATATTAATAAAGAAGCTCGTATTGCTGAACTACAGCAACGTGCCTATAACATTCGTCAACATGCGTTACGTATGGGACAAGTACAGGGCCAAGGTTATGTTGGGCAGGCCTTAGGTGCAGCTGATCTACTTGCAGTTTCTTATTTTCATGCAATGAAATATCAGCCTGAGAATCCTGAGTGGGAAGGACGAGATCGCTTTTATCTTTCAATAGGTCATTATGCAATTGCTTTATATGCAGCTTTGATCGAAGCAAAAGTTATTCCACTTCAAGAACTAGAAACTTATGGTTCTGATGACAGTCGTTTACCTATGTCAGGCATGGCAACGTATACCCCTGGTATGGAAATCACAGGTGGTTCATTGGGTCATGGTTTAGGCATTGCGGTAGGTGCTTGCCTCGGATTAAAGCAAAAGAAATCAGAATCTTTTGTTTATAACTTCCTATCAGACGGTGAGCTGAATGAGGGCTCGACATGGGAAGCTGTCATGTCAGCTTCACATTGGAAATTAGATAATCTCATCGCAATTATTGATGTGAATAATCAGCAAGCCGATGGGCATTCAAGTGAAATTCTAGCTTTTGAACCGATTGTAGATCGTTGGCAGTCTTTTGGTTGGTATACCCAACGCGTAGATGGCAACAATATGGAAGCTTTACTTGATGCTTTCGATCAAGCGAAAAGTCACGAAGGAACATGCCCAAGGGTCATTATTTGCGATACCAAAATGGGTAAAGGTGTTTCATTTTTAGAAAGCCGTGAAAAAACACATTTTATTCGCGTGGATGAACGTGAATGGGATGAAGCTTTAAATATATTAACCCATTACGGCAAATAAGGAGTCTAGATCCATGAGCCAATTAGCGAACTCTCCTAAGAAAAAATTAAAAACGTCTGCCATGATTGCTTCTATTGCTGCAGAAGGGCAACCAACCAAGTCTGCACCATTTGGACATGCTTTAAATGCACTAGCGAAAGAGCGTGATGATATTGTTGGATTATCAGCAGATCTATCCAAATATACAGATTTACATATTTTCGCGAATCAAAATCCAGACAAGTTCTTTCAAATGGGAATGGCCGAACAACTCTTGATGAGCGCTGCTGCTGGATTAGCTCGAGAAGGTTTCGTTCCTTTTGCCACGACTTATGCTGTTTTTGCTTCACGCCGAGCTTACGATTTTATCTGTATGGCGATTGCCGAAGATAATCTAAATGTGAAAATTGTAGCAGCCCTTCCTGGTTTAACTACAGGATATGGACCAAGTCACCAAGCAACAGAAGACATTGCCATTTTCCGTGGAATGCCAAATCTAATGATCATTGATCCATGTGATGCCTTGGAAATTGAACAGGCTATTCCGCAGATTGCTGCTCATCAAGGTCCTGTTTATATGCGCTTGTTGCGTGGTCAAGTTCCATTGGTACTGGATAAATATAACTACCAATTTAAATTGGGTAAGGCCCAAGTCATTAAGCCTGGTAAAGACCTATTGATTATTTCTACCGGATTACTGACCATGCGTGCGCTTGAGGCAGCGGAAGAGCTAGAAAAAGAAGGGGTAGAGGTTTCTGTATTACATGTACCTACGATTAAACCATTAGATGAACAGACCATTTTAGACGAAGTAGCTAAAGGAGGTCGTCCAGTTTTAACTGCTGAGAATCATTCTGTGGTTGGAGGCTTAGGTGAAGCAGTTGGAACCTTGCTATTAAGAAATGGGCAACATCCACGTTTTGATATGATTGGTTTACCTGATGCATTTTTAGATGCAGGCGCATTACCAACACTACATGATCGTTATGGTATTTCTACAGAAGCCGTTAAAGCAAAAATTAAAAATCACTTAACCTAAGAGAGTCCAACTCTGTTAGTGAATTGAGCATGGTGTATGACAGGAGTCCCGCCATGCTGCAATTTTATCACACCACTTTTAATCCAATTTAATCATTCAAAATAGCTTATTCAATTAGCTGTTTAGGGAAACTTATATTCAAAATTTGCAGGGATTGTGCAATGAAAAAAAGTAATTTTTTATGTCTTATTAGTGTACTTATTGGAACAAATACAGCTTGTTTTGCTGAGAACTTATTTGATGTAAATCGGACAAATTTAACAGGGGATTGGGATGGCAAACGAACAGCTTTAGCAGATAAAGGAATCAAATTTGATGCTAGTTCCAATCTCGATATTGCTTATTTAGCAGATGGTGGATATGCCCCACGACAAGACCCAACATATGTTAGCCAGTTTTCACTCGGTTCAACTTTAGATTTAGAAAAATTGATAAATGTAGACGGGGTGAGTGTCAGAGTATTAATTATGGCAAGACAAGGGCAAAGTGTATCAGTAGAGCAGATTTCCGATCCGCAAGCACCGCAATTGGCCAATGTACAGGCAAATTATGGTCGGGGTAATTCGGGTACAAGGCTTGCAGAACTGTCGATTGAAAAGAATTTCAGTAACGCAGTTACCAGTATTCGAGTTGGGCGTTTTGCCATGGGAACCTATTTCAATGTGATGTCTTGTGACTTTCAAAATAATTCTTTTTGTGGTGCACAAATGGGGAAATGGCAAGGCAATAAATGGATTAATGCACCTGTAAGCCAGTGGGCAGTAATGTCTAAATATAGTTTTAATCCTGAAGCTTTTATTCAATTTGGTGTATTCGAATATAACCCAAAAAACTTGGAAGAAAACGAAGGATGGAATCTAGATACAAAAGATGCAGACGGTTTTAATATTCCTGTCGAGTTGGTATGGCAGCCTAAAAACGCAGTTAATGACTTGCCTGGAATATATCGTATAGGAGCATTTTATAATACTTCTGATGAGGCCGATAATCAAAAGGACATCGTAACAGGAGAGTCTGAAGATAATACATATGGAGTATGGGGAGGAGTAGAACAGCAGTTATCGTCTAGGAATTTACCAAATCAAGGATTATATGGATTCATGAACTTCAGTTTCCATAATAAAACTACGAATAAAATTGGAAATATGCAACAAGTTGGTTTGAAATATATTGGTCTTTTAGATACCCATGCAAATGATATTTTTGGATTAGCAATAAACAGAATAAGTGTTAGCGACCGATTCCGTGCAAACTATTCAAATATTAATGAAGATGCTGAATATAATTTCGAAATTAATTACTCCTACTTCCCTGTTAAATGGTTAATGCTACGACCAAATATGCAGTACATCATCCATCCAGGTGCAACCAATTATATAAATAACGCTTTAGTACTAGGCTTCAGTTCGAAAATTATTTTTTAAAAATTAATGAATTGTTATTTCAGCTTTTGAAATACGAACTTTTCCTTTACTAGCTAAAAAAATATTTAGCGCCAAACTACGAATATCTTTAATAAGATTATGAATATATTACGAAATAAATGGGTATATAAATGATTAAGCCTATCCAGAAAATACTTATTGCTAATCGTGGCGAGATCGCGATTCGAGTCATGCGTGCTGCCTCAGAAATGGGCATCCGTACAGTTGCAATTTATGCAGAAGAAGATAAATTTGCCCTGCATCGCTTTAAATCGGATGAAGCTTATCAGGTAGGGGCAGGGAAAAAACCAATCGCTGCCTATCTGGATATTGAAGATATTATCCGTATTGCAGTTGAGGCAGGGGTAGATGCTATCCACCCAGGTTATGGCTTCCTGTCTGAAAACCCTGAGTTTGCAGAGGCTTGTAGCCAAGCTGGCATTCGCTTTATCGGTCCAAAACCAGAAGTAATGCGTCAGTTAGGCAATAAAGTGATGGCCCGTAAGGTTGCAATGGTTGCATGTGTGCCAGTTATTCCTGCTACAGCAGCACTACCTGAATGCATTGAAGACTGTCAGTTACTGGCAGCTGAGGTAGGCTATCCACTCATGCTCAAAGCGAGCTGGGGCGGTGGAGGTCGTGGCATGCGCGTGGTTGAACATGAGAAGGAACTCGAAGATGCAATTACTGTTGCACGTCGTGAAGCCAAATCTGCGTTTGGCAATGACGAAGTTTATCTAGAGAAACTGATTCGCCATGCCCGTCATGTAGAAGTGCAGATATTAGGTGATACCCATAGCAATATTGTGCATCTATTTGAACGAGATTGCACTGTCCAACGACGTAATCAGAAGGTGGTTGAGCGTGCGCCTGCACCTTATTTGTCCGAAGCCCAACGTAATAAAATATGTGAGGCCGCTTTAAGATTGGCTCGCGCAGTAAATTATACTCACGCCGGTACGGTCGAGTTCTTAATGGATGCTGAAACAGAAAACTTCTATTTTATTGAAGTTAACCCGCGTATTCAGGTGGAGCATACAGTCACAGAAGAAATTACTGGCATTGATATTGTTAAAGCACAAATTCGGGTGACTGAAGGTGCCGCGATTGGAGATGGTAGCAGTTTTATTCCACCCCAGGAGCAAATTAAACTGTTAGGCCATGCATTACAATGCCGTCTCACCACCGAAGACCCTAAAAATGGCTTTATGCCGGACTATGGACGTTTGACCGCATTTCGTAGCGCAACTGGTTTTGGGGTACGGGTAGACAGTGGTACTGCCTATACTGGTGCAGTCATTACGCCTTATTATGATTCATTACTGGCTAAGGTAACGGTTCGTGGTGCAAGTGCGGATGAAGCTAATGCCCGTATGCTACGAGCATTACAAGAGTTTCGTATTCGTGGTGTTTCAAATAATTTGGCATTTCTAGAAAATGTGGTGACACATCCTCTATTTACACAAGGTACCTGTACTACCCGATTTATTGATACCACTCCTGAATTATTTAACCTTAAACCTAAGCAGGACCGTGCGACAAAGTTATTAGAGTTTTTAGGTGACATTACCGTCAATGGGCAACCTGAACTTAAAGGACGTCCGCTTCCTGAGACAGTTCCAGCTCCAGCACAGTTACCAATATTTAACTTGAATCAGAATATTCCAAGCGGAACCCGAGACCAGTTTAAATTACTGGGTGCAGAAGGGTTCTCAAATTGGATGCTAGATCAAAAGCGTGTATTGGTTACTGATACCACTATGCGTGATGCCCACCAGTCCTTATTTGCAACACGAATGCGGACCGCAGATATGTTGGCTATTGCACCTTATTACTCCCAGATGGCCAGTGAGCTATTTTCACTAGAGTGCTGGGGGGGCGCAACCTTTGATGTGTCGATGCGTTTTTTAAAAGAAGATCCGTGGGAACGTTTAGCTAGACTTCGTGAAGCAGTGCCGAACATTTTATTTCAAATGTTGCTTCGCTCATCTAATGCCGTGGGTTATACCAACTATCCAGATAATGTGGTTCACCACTTTATTGCACAGGCAGCACAAGGTGGAATCGATTTATTTCGTGTATTCGATTCGCTAAATGCAGTTGATAACATGCGGGTTGCTATTGATGCGGTTCGAGAGTCGGGCATGTTGTGTGAAACAGCAATCTGTTATACCAGCGATATCTTTGACAATAACCGCAGATATAACCTCAACTACTATGTTGATATGGCAAAGCAGCTACAAAAGGCAGGAGCCAATATCCTGGCTATTAAAGATATGGCGGGGATATGCAAACCAGCCGCAGCACGTGAGCTGGTCAAAGCATTGAAAGAAGAAACCGGACTGCCAGTTCATTTTCATACCCATGACACCAGTGGTATTGCAGCAGCCAGTATTTTGTCAGCAATTGAGGCAGGCGTAGATGCTGTTGATACTGCCATGGATGCCATGAGCGGTCTCACTTCACAACCAAGCATGGGCTCTGTGGTTGCGGCCTTACAAAATACAGATCGGGACACAGGACTTAACCCTAACAACCTGCAACAGCTTTCGACATACTGGGAAGGTGTGCGCCATATCTATAAGCCGTTTGAGGCGGATATGCGTGCTGGTACAGCTGATGTCTATCATCATGAAATGCCGGGTGGACAATATACTAACTTGCGTGAACAAGCTCGTTCAATGGGTATTGAAGAGCGCTGGACGGAAGTATCTGATGCCTATGCACAAGTTAACTTATTGTTCGGTGACATTGTTAAAGTCACTCCAACCTCTAAAGTGGTGGGTGATATGGCCTTATATATGGTATCGAACAATCTTAGTCCACAAGATATTGAAGATTCTGAACTTGAAATTGATTTCCCTGAGTCGGTGGTTTCCCTGTTTAAGGGGGAGCTAGGCATACCAGTACATGGTTTTCCAGAAAAGTTACAGAACAAGGTATTAAAAGGTGCAGCCCCGTTAAATGACCGTCTTGGTGCAGTTATGCCACCAGCCGATCTGGCGGGTAAAAAAGCAATGCTTGAGAATATGTTTGGGAAACTAGTCACTGAACAAGAATTGGCGTCATACCTGATGTATCCAAAAGTCTTTACCGACTTTATGCAGCACGAAATGAAATATGGCACGGTCTCAAGTATTCCATCTTCAGCGTTCTTTTATGGTCTAAAAGAGCAAAGTCCAGTCGAAATCGAACTTGAACGCGGTAAAGTACTCGAAATAAAACTGTTGGGCCGCTCAGAAGCCAAGGATGGAGTGATTGATCTGTTTGTAGAGCTGAACGGCCAGTTACGTCTGGTTCAGATTAAACAGGCAAGCCAAAAAGAATCGACGGCTCATTCAAAGGCAGACCCGAAGAATACAAAACATATCGGTGCTTCGATGCCGGGCATGATTAGTACAGTACCTGTAAAACTTGGTCAGTCTGTCAGGAAAGGTGAAACCTTATTTACCATTGAAGCAATGAAAATGGAGATTGTGATTAAAGCTGATCAGGACTGTGTGGTTCAGGAAGTTTTAATGGGTGTGGGTAATCAGGTTAAAAATATGGATTTAGTTTTAATATTAAATTAAAAGATTTAGTTATAATTTTGGCACTGTTGCAAATAGAGATTTGAGTCGATGATGTTCCCTTAAAAAGTTCTTAGAGATCGAAAAATCTGTTGATTAGATGTATTAATTCAGACTTGATCGGACATAGCTCTTGAAAAATAGGAAGTTACCCATTTTGATGTGTGCTGAAAAAACAGGACACTTCGACTTGGGAGATTCTATGCAGCCAATTTAAAAAAGTCCTCTGCTGTTTGATTTGGTGTTTTAAAATCCAGTCCTTTCTGAACTCTCTGCTGATTATAAAATAGCTCTATGTATTTTGTAATATCTGCTTTAGCTTCCTCTCTTGTTTGATAGTTGCGATGATGAACCAATTCATTTTTTAATATTCCCCAAAAGCTCTCAATCGGTGCATTATCGTAACAATCACCGCGTTTAGTCATTGAACCCTGAAATCCATATTTTTCAAGTATATTCCGATATTCATGACTGCAATATTGACTACCCCTATCTGAATGAACGATCAAGCCTTCAGTTGGCTCATGATTGCCAATAGCCATACTCAGTGCATTACAAACAAGCTGTGACGTCATACGCTCATTTAAGCTATAGCCAACGATTTGTTGGCACTGTTGCAAATAGGCTGACATGATAAGCTAAATATCTTAGATTGGTGTAAAAATAAAGTTAGTAAATAAATTATATAAATCAAATACTTTTTTATTAAATATAAAATTTATTTGATTTAATTTTGTTAATTTTGGGACTGTGTTATTCTACTATTGTGACGCTAAAAATAACTTACCTGTGCAGAAAAAAATGATGACACCATTGCTCATTGATGCATTAACAATTTCTGAAGGCAGGTTTGAAAAACCATGCCCAGTTTTAGTTTTGAAAATGATGTTACTCAATGAGGAAATGAGCCGGGAGTTTTCAGAAAAAATTAAAAATCAAGCATTACTACTGCTCGCGATATATCGTAAGTTACTGCTTGCTGTCGATAGGGACTTATGTAAGGTAAAAACTCTAAAGGATAGTGTGAAAAGAAGACACTGGGCTAAAGTGGATAAAGCACAGGACAAGATGGTGGTTGCAGGCCAACTTCGACTAAAGAGTTTAGATCCAGAAGAAATGATTTTATTTTTAAATACACAGCATTTTTTGAAAAAGCTGCCGATTTCCTTTGTTCAAGAATTGGTTAATTGGGCATCACCGGTGGTGAGTGGTAATTTTTTAATCGAAAATGTTTTAGCTGGTTATATCGCCCAGAAGCTTTTGCCATTAGAAAGAATTAAAGTGAAAGAGCTGGGCAAGTCTGTGCAACCATATTTTCATTTAGCTAACTTTTCTGTATTTTTACCTCGACTGGAGGAACTTTATCAAAAATATCAGCAGCAAATTGTTCGTTTGGCGCCAACGGCAGAAGTTGCTTTAGCTTTAACAGACTTTGGAAAAGCATGGATTTATCGTCTTAGGAGTAGGCTATGAATATTTATTTTAAGCAACTGCTAGAATGGATAAACCAGAATACCCCTATAGAAGAACAAAAACTCCTCCGAGCATTATTTTTATTACGTGCACATTATAGCTTAGCCGGTATCGTTGTCATTTGTCAGCGAATTTTCACTTTGATTGGTGATAATGAATTACCAGAATTTCGTGATGAGCTTAATACGTTAAAGATCATTAGTAGATTGCAGGATTCTAAGAAATATGCACATTTTTTCTCAGAAACAATAGATAGAAACAGACATACACCCACGCCATTACGTCCATACACTGGAGACAGTGGAATTTGTGATTTGCTATTGATTCAAGCAGGAGAAAATCATAATAATGAGAGTTTTGATACTGTAATTATTTGGTTTTTAGAGCAAATTTTTCATTTTCAAGACAAGGTACATGCTCTTGAGCTTTATAGTAGTTATTTAAAGGGTGATGGAAGCATAAAGCTGAAAGACCAAAAAGGATCTCGTGTGTACAATGCCTTTTTAGCGATTAGGCTATTAGGTGATGCTGGTAATACACAGATTTTAGAAGATGTAAAAGCTTCACTGCTTCAAAATTCACCGAAGCAACTGATTCAGTTAATGTCTGTTCATAATAATGATGAACAATTAAATAAAATTTATTATGCATTAAAGCTATTTTTATCACAAATCTGGCGAAATAATCGGCTAAAAAATAACAAAAAACGTCGAGAGTTTTTACACCGTATAGGGATAAAGCACAAAAAATTGATCCTGCAACGATATGGTTCATTAAGTATTGCTATTCAACCTTTAGAAGATGTAGATGAAATTCATCGTGGTCTAGTCTCAGATGTATTTGAGCATGATGAGATTGAAGAAGATGAAACACCATTGGAGCCCTTGTTTAGATTTTTTTTGGCAGAACAATCCGATTTACTTCGAGGGTTTTATGCATCTAAGTCGACTTCTCAACATATTGAAGCTGCAAATGTTGGTTTAGTTTGGACCAAATCGCGATTGTCCTTAAATTCAATTCAAGAAGTATTTAGACTCTGTCAACCATCTCATACAGATACCAGCATGATGTTACGCGCAAAATTAGCTTTGATATTAAGCTTGCTCACCGGACGTCCGGTGGGTGAATTTAAAGCGCCAAGTTTTAGTCAAAATACTGGTCATAATAATATTACTGGTCATAATAATATTACTGGTCATAATAATATTACTATTAAGTATGATCATACTTTATCTGCATATGTATTGAGTATTTTAGCTGGGACACCAATACTCAAAAAAAAGCCAAAAAAATCTAAATTTCACGTGCCATGGACCAACGAGTTACATTTGATTTTACCGATTGAACTCAATGATTTGGTGAGTCAAGTCAAAAATCTTGGGATTACAAGACAGCATATTGCAGTTGAACGTGACGCGAGTGAACTGATTAACCGTGTACCTAAAGAGCTAGAAATCAGCCTCAAAAGCATTCGAGATATTCTTCCACGGTTGTTATATGATCATAGCCAAGGTGATTTAGCTGTCGTTAAAGCAGTGACGAATGCATCAGGTCGAAATTATGATAACTTGATTCATTATGCCTCTTTTGAACAGAGGCAACTTGAGCAACTCTGGGCTGCTTGTTTAAGAACGATAAAAATTAATATTCCTGAATATATATACTCTTCCAATAAGCGGGTGGGTAGCCCAATTGGAATAAAGATTATTGAAATACAAAATGAAATTGCACGAATAAAAAATTATATATATCAAGCCAATGAACAGAAAGATTGGCAGATGTTCTTTAAGTACTTAATGTCATATACGGAATTATGGATAAATCTTGCCACAGCTGGTCGAGGGATTAAACAACCCTTTCCAAAGTGGATCAGTCAGCAAGGCTGGGCCTTGATTCAAGATAAGCATCATCAAAATGAATCAACTGATCGTTATGTGCCATTGACTCCAGCATTGATCAAACAAATTCAAAGTTTACGTGGTTTGATGGGAATGTTGGGGGAGCAAATTGAGCTACGTGTTGATTTATCATCTTATGCTGTGCAACTGTATGATCCTCATCAGATTGAAGATTTAATTAGAAATTGGGCACGGAAGTTGGTTCGCTCTGATCGTAATCAGTTACCTGGGAGGTTCAAGGACGCTGGACTTGGGCACTGGATACGGGGTCGTCATCCATGGGATATATTATCCGTATTTCCTGTATCAGCCTTTAAACAACAGTGGCTTGATGTACAAGAAAACTTGCAAAAACAATTAGGTTTCGAGTGTATTGAAGATTTTGATTTTTTAAAAATCAAGAATGTTCCTACATTTGTTTTAACTCAAGAGACTAAAACAGTACAAGTAGAGACAAAGCTTAGAATAGAGTTTTCAGAAAATGATGTAAAAGAATGGCTGAAAAACCCAGACTATAAGTCCTATTATCAGCTGATTTTTGAGGAAAATCCTGAGCCACAAGTAGCTTTAGAGCTTGGCCATCTATTAGCCTCAAATTTAGCTAAAAATAAAAATATTGATTTGCCTCAAGCGATTAAAGCATATTGTGCTTATATTCGCGATGAAGCGAAAATTCCTTTATTCGTTCAGTTACCTCAAAAGGCTCATCGTACATGGCTGACATCTGAAAATAGTTTTAGTACATGGTGTTATATAGAACAAAACTTACTTGATCATATTCAGAAGGATTTAGAACATTTACCTGAACATCAAAATTGTGATGTTGAAATAGGACGTTTGCTGGTTGTACTCTCCATGTATTCACAACTGTGCAGAGTGAGCCATTTACAAGCGATGTTGGAGTTTATTGCTTCTGATCAACATATAGTCGCTATGGGGAATAGTCGGCTCGTTGAACTGACAGTGAATAATGATAGATCTGTGACAAAGATACGCCGTACAGTAATGTTAAGTCCTTATGTCTCGACGTTAATTTTAGTAGACCGACAGTATCTACAGCCCCGATTAGAAGAGATTTTAGCACAGCCAAGAAATCAACAAAGAACGGCTTGGCAAAAGTGTTTTAATACATATTTAAAACAAATAGGGGTTAAGTCAACTCTATCGTTAGCTCAATGGTTGAAAGCTTTACAGCAAAATGTGATGTTAAATAGCACTCCGTTGATTGCAGGTTATATATCAGGCCAAGTCCTGACTGAAGATCTTTCAATAAATGAATTATTACGCTTATTCGAATATGAAAAATTAACCACAAATTTAGATAGCACTGAGCCAGAAAGTGAAATAGAAATAGACGATGAGCAACTACATTTGTCTGATATTTTAGCGATGATTCAGCAACTAAAAGGTGAATCTAGATCAAGCATTTGGCTTAAACAGCTTGCTAGTAATAAAACGAATCGCTACTCAGTCAATTTATTAACATGCTTTGTGCAATGGTTGATTTTACGCTGTGATGCAGAAGAGTTAAGTCTACAGAATCGAAATATGATTCATCTACATTTAGCTATCGTCAGTGCAGGTATATTGGGGTTTTCAGAAGATTTAACAAAAGATAGCCAGATTAATGAAGATGTATTTCAAAAATGGATGGAGTTGACGCAAGAGCATTTTCCACACCGCAAGCATCTCGCAGCGTGGAATCGCTTTAGGGATTTTTTAATTCAGTTAAATGATGATCGGATAAAGTTACACAAGCGTGCAGCACATCAAGCAAGTGCTAAAGTCTTTTCAAAAAATGAAGTGCAGCAGATCGTTCAAATCTTACAATCTGTAGAGTCTGGGGTGAATGATGCTGCTTTACGTCTAGAGATTCAGCGTCATTTTCGTTTATCTGCGGCGATGGGTGTACGCCGTTCAGAGGCGCTTCATTTACGGCCCTTAGATATTGATGAGGATATGCTCAGAATTCGTCCTTATGGTGAGCATCAGTTAAAAACACTTGGATCAGAACGTGTTGTTCCGATGAATTTATTAAGCCAGACGATTAAAAAGGGATTAGATGATATTTATAAGAATAAAAAAGATTCAATATTAATTTCCGATGAGAACAGTGAGCATAGGACTTTTTTTGATCAAATATCTCAAATATTAAAGAAAGTCACTGGAGATGTTGATCTCAGCTTACATCATTTAAGACATACGTTTGCAAGTGCATATACTTTAAAGTGTTTGCAAACAGTGGTGGATTTTAAAGCGCTGACGATAGAACTGCCATGGCTACAAACTTGGATGCCATCGAATGAGCAATTTAATACGCTAGTAGGCAATGAAGGACAGGTTGGGCAAGGGATTAAGGCGATTAGTCGAGTGCTTGGACATTTACATGAATCGACAACATTAAAGCATTATATTCATATCTTATTTCTAGCTACTTATGCCTATAGCATGCAACAACAGCAACCCAATTTACATACTGCATTTTTTAAGCGAGTCATGAGTCGGAGTAATTTATTCAGGCATTTCCAAGCGATTAACCAACACAATGGTAATCTAAAATATGAGTTGAGAGATACCATCGAAAAATATGTGCTCAAAAAAATAGAAAGTCAGAGGTGGGTAATCTATGCTCAAAAAAGAGGGAATTCGACGGGTAAAGTAATTAAACACGAACTGTTTCAAAAGATTGAAGATATTGAGCGGTATCTTATTTCTGGACAGGGGCAGCCACAATTAGATATTGAGCCCTGGAAGAGAGCTTTAATTACGATGTCAAACATTCCTTCAGGTAAACGTGGTTCAAATATAGGAAGACATCCATTCTTGACACAAGGAAAATTAGCACGTTTGCCTGAATTACTAAGGGCTGTAGATTTTAATTTCGCACAAGAGATTTTAGAGCGATTTGATTATTTAGAACAAAACCAATCAGAAACTTACAATTGGTTAATAAAAAAATGGTTGTATGAAAGTAATGTAACAAAAGTATTGATGCATTTTACGGCAGAGGATGAACCTATGCTTTCAATCCTTACAGAACATCAGTTTTTTCCGATAGTGATGAAACATAATAAATATGATTATTTTAGAATTATGTCTCAACAAGCGTCATTAAGCGCCGTGCGATGGGTACTAGCATGGTTGAGTGTACGATATTTGGTGATTAGAGATCATATCAGAATTTAAGTAAATATGACTTACGCACGCTTTATTACATAAAGTTTTGAAAGACAGCGCTACCCTAATTGAGCTAAATTCAAGTGACAATTTGGGTATAAGTGCAGCCAAATTCTGTGAATTTGTTCAAGACAGCTACGTGTGCATAAATATCATTTACCTGACTACATCATACCTTGCATTTAATATGCTGCTAGAAGCCGTATAGCATCCTTCCTTGTGCAAATAGCCTAAGCATATATCGTTCAACCTAAGGGGCCTAGGAATCAGCGACTTTGATTTGTTCTTTGCTTTCAATTTGATCCATATGTTATCGATTTATATTTTTTTATTTAAAAATGAATAAAAAAATTCTAATTCGGTTTGACCAAAGAAAAAGATACCCATATGATAATTACATTACAGCAAAATCTGTAATCGGGCGTGGAAACCTGAAAATTACTACAGAAGCATTAAAACCGCTTTAGCGGTTTTTTGTGCTTATTATGCTTAGTTTGCCATTATGGTAGGCCAGGCAGGGCAGTCTATGACTGGCCGTCTTCTGTAGTGCGGTATTTCCACCCCTGTTTGGTCTACCTCCATCTCGTGGAAAAGATGGTTGTAGATAGTCAACTCTAAACTACAGGTACTAAACATGAAGATTTTATTATCTAATCCCCCCATTTCTCTTAGGTCTCTTTTGTTAGCGCTGACTGAATATTGACGGTCATTTAATTCATCGCTTTAACCAAATCGAACTATATACACTTTCAAATTTCGTACTTGAGCGAAAGTAGGACAGTGTTGTCTGGAGAAAATAAAAATGGGTCCAACACGATTATTGACCAATATTATTCAGCGTAAAGTCATGTTGCCAGAAGAAATGTCACCTTCAATGCAGCGTGACAATTTTGAAGTTGCACTGACTGATTTTGAAAAGCATCCAATCATCAAATGTTTATTTAAGGCGGATAACCAGCGTTCTACGGAATGTTGGAGCGTGCAAGAAATTGCAAACTTTATTGAGGATTGCACAGAAGATCAAAACATCAATTTATGCATTTTGTATTGGAAAGATATACACGGCAATATTTACATTATTGATGGGGCACATCGTCTTTCCTGTATTTATGCATGGATCAATAGATATTTTGCGGATGAGCAAGTCCCTCAAGCACCTAATTTCAATGATCAACAAAAACAAGATATTCGTTACCTCCGCAATTATTTAGGAGATCTTGCTGATTTTCAAAAAATTTGTACTGATGCCGAATTTGCAGAAAAAAAATCGAAATTAGGCGATATTAAAATCAGTTTCCGGCAGGTACTGGGGACTCCAGAAGATGCGCGACGGGTATTTCAATCGATTAACTCAGATACTAAACGTCTAGATAAATATGAGGAATATCATCTCAGAAGTCGCGGGAGTGACGCCTATTATGCGATCTATGCCTGTTGTTATATCAATGACAATAAATCTAACTTGGAAGAGCTCCAATATACACGTTTAAATTCGCTGATCGAGTTGGGGGAGAAGATCCATCAGCTGCTTTTCTCTACCATATTATTAGATACTGAAATGAGTCATGGCAAAAAAATTGGCTTGGTCAATGAGCTCATGAATATCATCGCGGGTGATCAGATTCATAATATCATGAGCCTGAATCAGGGTGAACGCGTTGAAAAGATCATGTCACATCTGTTTACGGTCCTTTGCAGAATGGCCACTCCTGTAAAAAATACTGGGGTTCCGAGTTTGGGCTTACATCCGTTCTTATATTTTTATAAGGACCAGCGTTTTCAGATTACTTCCTTTCTGGCATGGTTTGCTATTGTGTTTGAAATTCATGAAAGCCTGATGCAGATTCACCATCGAACCATTAGCTTTAAAGAGTTTACACGTGTCCGCCGTAGTATTGAGTTCTTGATTGCCAATTTTCCAGTGGCGACCACTGAAACGGTCGGTAAGTTCGGCAGTGGGATTAAAGGCTATGATCGGCTACAAATCGTTTATAAAGCCTTTATCTGTTTAAGCCTGGAAATGGATGTCGATTTTGAAGATGAAGAATGCCTGAACACCTTTATTTTGTCGATGTCAAAGGCTTTCAAGTACATCAACTTTAATGAGTTTTATTCTGAAAGATTTTTGGGTAATTATGATGATGGGGTTGTAGAGCATGTAGTCGGATATGTTGAATCGATTAGCCCGATCTCTCGATCAAAGCCCAAGGCCTTTTCAGCATTAACCAAAAATTTGCTTAAGCACAATTTTCTGGTGGGTAATCATAACTTTTGCCCCATTTGTGATGGATTAATCTATCTCGATTCTACTGAATCGGATCATCGGATTGCCAAAGCCGCAGGTGGCCAAGGGGTGCTAGAGAATGGTCTGCTGGTTCATCCACTCTGTAATAGAATGAAATCAGATCTGAGCCTGGAAGAGATTAGAGCGGATTTGTTTGGTGAATTACTGTATTAATCAGCAGAGTGATGAACTCATTTTCTCAAGTGTGTTAATTAATGATAAATCACATGATTTAACTTTTGATATATTCAGCCAGTGTAGCTTTTTTTAATTAAGTGCAGAATCATAGCTAGAAGCTAGCTGTAGTTTCTGAATGACCGTCAAGGTCCTTAGTTTTGCCCATTGATCCCTCTCTGGGCATTTTTTTTGATCAAAAATCATGTGTAGATGCCCTAGAATAAACCTTTTAGCATTTCATAAGCAATCAAGATTAAGCCTGACACCATCAGCACCACAAAAATGAGTTCCACTCTAGTTAACATAGTAATTCCATTTACTTTTCACTCAATTTATATGACAAATAAGTCGTAGCAGCAATGACATAACATGACATAGAAAATAATCAAAAAGACAGAATTTGGATTATCTCATCGATGAAAACCTATCAAATTTCGTCTAAAGAGTAGACCTGGTATCTTGGAGCTTGTCGTGATTAGCGTCTCTAAACTGCTATAACAGCAGTTTAGAATTTTAAATATTTCACATGAACTAGAAACTTTCCTTTTAATTAAATATATTTTAACTTAGTATCTAAACTTTGATAGAATTAATTAAAACTTTAGAGTTTAAGTGGAAACAATGAGAAAAACTAATATTCGACGTGATAGCTACTTAAAATTTCTGAATACATGGCAAAACCGTGATGTCATTAAAGTGCTTTCGGGTGTACGTCGCTCTGGAAAATCCACCTTGCTGGCGATGTTTCAACAAGACCTAAAAGCACAGGGGGTACAAGCCGAAAACATCATTGTCATCAACTTTGAATTTATGGAATTTGAAGAACTCACCGATTACCGTAAACTACATGATTATGTATTGTCAAAAGTTGATGAAAGCAAGAAAAACTATGTTTTTTTAGATGAAATACAACATGTTACCAATTTTGAAAAAGTAGTCGACTCTTTATATGTTCGGGATTATATCGATTTATATATTACAGGTTCAAATGCATTCTTTCTGAGTGGAGAACTTGCGACTTTACTCACAGGACGCTATATCGAGCAACATGTTTTACCCTTGTCATTCCAAGAGTTTAAACAGTGGCATATTGAAAATAATCCGATCATCCAACAATTATCCAATCGTGATTTGTATGCTATGTACACGCGAAGTAGTTTCCCCTATACGCTTGCCATGACCAGCCAGCAGGAAACCTATGATTACTTGCAAGCAGTCTATGCCAGTGTAATGTTTAAAGATGTTATTCCCCGTTTAAATACTGCCGATATTAACTCTCTCGAGCGTGTCGCAAGATATTTGGCAAGCGTGACAGGCTCACCCATTTCCATCAATAAAATTAAAAATACCTTTGTTTCAAGCGGGGTTAAAATCTCATTTGAAACAGTGAAGCGCTATATTCGGGGCTTACAGGACAGTTTGCTATTTTATAGCGCCGCACAGTTTAAAGTACGTGGGCGTGAGTTATTACAATCCTCTGAAAAATACTATTTAGTTGATGTTGGATTGCGCCGCATTATGTTGCCTGATGCTAATGCTGATCAAGGTCATATCTTAGAAAATGTGATTTATCTTGAGCTTGTCAGACGAGGTTATACGGTCTATGTAGGGCGGATTGATGAATATGAAATTGATTTTGTTGCTGTCGATACTTTACAGAATTTAACTTATTATCAGGTGGCATTAGAAACCCTCAATGAGGAGACACTAAGCCGAGAGTTACGTCCATTACAGAAAATTTCTGATTCATATCCCAAGTATTTACTTACCTTAGACACGATCGGGACTGAAGCCAATTATAATGGTATTGTAAAAATGAACGCTCTTGATTGGTTGCTGTCTGAAAATAAGTAAAGTGGAGTCTACTTAGGTTAGTTAAAACACACTCTGTTTCGGCCATTATTTTTAGCTTGGTATAAACGTTGATCTGCGGTTTCTAAAGCACTCATTAACTGGGACTCTGCATCTATTTTGGCGGCCCCAAAACTTGCAGTCACTCGAATCTGATGAACAAAAAGGTGCCCTTCAATCTTTTTTCGTAAGTGAACCGTACCGGGTTTGTCGGAGGCGAATTTCGAGTAATTTATGGGACAGTTTTGTCACTGCTTTTAAAATTATAAGCAATCGATTGGTAAGTTCTTTACTGTAGGTATTGAAGGTAATAATTGCAGAATCAGGCATCGGCTCAGGCGTGGATTTAGGAGAAGCTGTAATTTTTCGAAAAAGTTAGAAAACCACTTTAAGGCTTTCGATTTAACCTTCTTCCACATCAATAATGGCTGCATTTAATCCCAGCATACTTTTTGAAACACCACCACTTCAATTCAAACAAATTTTAAGAAAAAATCTAAAAAAATTCTCTTTAGAATCTATAGGAAAAACCTAATAAGAATCAAGAATATATACCAAATGATAAAATTTTAAATATTAGGGTCTGTTGACATTTCAAGTATAGAATTTACCCGATAAAGGTAGCCAAATAAATATACAAGCTAATACAACTGCCCCCTCATAGCTACACTTTAGCTTATCATATCGTGTTGCTATTCCTC
>NZ_VPAS01000019.1:0-20015 GCF_013419125.1 Acinetobacter sp. YH12102
GCGAGGCTTTAGGAGAAGCTGCAACTTCTCCAAAAAGCTTGAAAATCATTTCAAAGCCTTTGATTTAGTGTTCTTTTATATCAATAATGGATTCGTTTAATGCCAGCATACTTTTTGAAACACCACCAAATATTCTAGTTATTTGCGAAAAATGTCAGACATGCAAAAAAAAATCATTCACTCGGAATGTTTTTCAATGCGCTGTAGCAATTTGCTACACTTTTTAAATAATTTCTTTACCAAAAATCTCATTCAAACGCTCGCGATTTTCCTGAACAAAAGTCGGATCATTTTTGAGCTTATATTTCATCTCTTTCTTGAAATCATTCATGGATGCACCGGCCACAGCAAAATCCATTTGAAACATAATATCGTTCACAATAACATTCGCCTGAGAATCGGTTAAACAGCCTTCGATCTTAAACCACTTGCTGAACTGCGTATAATTCGGATCATTGGCATAGATATACCAGGAACGTACGGTCATATCAAACTTTGCCCCCAACTCTTTCACGATGGCATTATCATCAAAATCTACATCCAAATAGATTTGAGTCTTTTCGTTAAATTGCGGGAGAGCCGCTTCAGTATCTCCACTCATAATTTTAAACCGCACACCCACAATAGGACGGCCTTTCTTAATAGTGTCATATTCTAGCTGCAAACTGGTTTTAGTATTAATTTCTTCAACAATTTTATCCAGAATATAACGCCTAAAATCTACCCAACGGTCATATTTTTTTTCACCGATGTCAATCAACGCTTTTAAATTCTCTAAGGTGAGTTCAACTTCATAGGTGTCGAGATTCGCATACTTAAATTCATTTTTAACAATATAAGAATATAGACTCATACTTGTGACAGAGTCTAAAGCAAATAAATCTTTCAACTGGTAAGTGGTAAAATTCCCACTGGCCAGACGGGTGAAGTAAGGCAGCACTTCACTGGTAAAGCGAATCTGTAAGGCATTTTTGGCATCATCTTCCCAGCGCAGTTCCCGGATAATCGGTACCACAGAATGGACTTTTTTTACTTTACGCTTGACGTCATCTACAGGCTCTTCAATTACAAAATGAGCAACCCGAGATGAAAGTTCCCTATAAATCCGGTCAATAGCCACATTAATGGAATTCTTCTTATTGAGTCCTAACAATTCCCCCAAATCTTCTTTATGCAGATAGATATAGGTTTTCTCGGTAATTTCACGATCTTGGTTATTTTTTTCACCATAGTTTGCAACCGCCATTGCATAAAGCAGTGCCTTATATTCATTAGAAGACAATTCAATAGGGCGAATTAAGCGGTTACTGGTACTCACCACTCCATTCTGTCGAATATTGCCGATACAATAAGGTAAATATTCTATTTCTTGTTTTTCGTTAAAATCGCTCATAAGTGAAAAATTAAAAGTTATTCCCCCTATTTATACATAAAAGTGGAATAACATTCAACATCTTCACCTTACAGATTCACTTTAAGTGCTTATCCCTTTAAAAGGATGTGCTAAAGATCAAGAGTGGAAAGCATGTCATCATTTTTTTAGATTTAGCCTAATCCTTAACCCAAAGGTGGAAACTTTGAAAAAATTTCCACTTATTAGTGACAAGCTTTCCACTTTTATCAACTGAGAAGAGCTTAAATCGTTTTCTTTGCATTTTTTTGTGGCCAAAAATACCGTTATAAGTGAAAAAATCATTTGGTTTAGCACTTTTCAGTGACAAAGCTTCCACCTTTAGAGAGAATCAAGTACTAAATCGGACTTTTTTTTGCAATTTTTAAAGGGAAAACATAACTTATCCACAAGTATAAAAATAAGCGTGACAAGTCTTCCACCTTTAAAGTCAGATCATGATACTTATCAACAGATTAAAGTTTTGAATTTAAATATTTTTATAACTTAATTTCATGTTTTTTTTTAAACCAGTGACAAGTCTTCCACCATAGTGACAAGTCTTCCACCTTTCAGTGACAGCTCTTCCACCTTTCAGTGACAAGTCTTCCACCTTTCAGTGACAAGTCTTCCACCTTTCAGTGACAAACCTTCCACTTTTCGGTGACAAACCTTCCACCTTTAAAGACGTAAGATATTGTTTTAAAAAGGGAAAAATTGTCCTAATTATAATTACTTAATTATATTAATTAATACTAATTATAATTAGCTAGCTATATTTTATATAAAACTTTAATTTGTTTTCTTTGTTAGCCGATATTGATTCGTACTTTAATATCATTCAAATAAAGTGTAGCAAGTTGCTACAAGTTCCACTATATTAGGATCATTCGAATGGGGTCTGATATGACAAATAAATCGACTAAAATTATTGCTGTAGCAAACCATAAAGGTGGTTGCGGGAAGACCACCACGGTTGTTCATCTGGCTGCAGAGCTAGCAGACTTGGGGCATAAAGTATTGGTGATTGATTTAGATCCACAAGCCAATGCAAGTTTACATATCGGATTAAGACATCCGAGTGAGGTTGAAACCACTTCTGCTGAATTACTGGTAGGTGATTTGAACCTATTGTCTGATGCCTTACAAGAAGAAACCAATTTTAAAAATGTTTCTTTAATTTATGGTTCACTTACTTTAGGTAAAACAGAAGACCAACTTAAAGATGATGCCCCAAGACCCTCTGAAGAGCTCTCTAACAAGTTGGAATTATTAAACGGATTATATGATTTCATCCTGATTGACTGTCCTCCAAGCCTAAAACTTCTGACCAGTAATGCCTTGGCTGCATCTACCCATGTTATGGTGCCGATTGAATCCGGTTCACAATATGGCCTATATGGTGTCACTGACTTAATTAACCATTTAAGTAAAATAAGACGGGTCAATCCCGAATTGAAACTGTTAGGTGCTTTGCTGATTAAACATGATGAACGTCAAAACGTCTGTAAACTGATACGAGATGAAGCTTTAAGCCAGGTCGGCGAATTGTTAAAAACGACCATTCCAATGAGTACGAAAGTCAATCAAGCAGCAATTTTACAACAGCCATTGTTGCGCGTAGATAAAAATTCTAAAGTTCGTAAAGCGTTCCAAGATTTAGCGAAAGAAATCATCAATCGTGTTGAATAAAGGCACTCTGAGAATCCTATGGTAAGTACAAAAGAATTGTTGGCACAACGTCTTCAGCAAAATACTCAAAAGCATCAACAAGCTCAGCAAGAGCATGTCAACGATGTGAAAGAATTACGTCGTAATGTCCAAATTACAGACATTCAACCTAGTCCCAATCAGCCACGAAAAATATTCAATCAGCAAGATATTGAAGATTTAGCAGCCTCGATTGAGGAGATTGGATTATTGCAGCCGATTGCAGTTCGGCGAGTACAGGACAAATATGAGTTAATTGCAGGTGAACGACGCTTGAAAGCGCATCAAATTCTCAATAAAAACACCATTGAAGTGATTGTCATCGATGCATCAGATGAAGAAGTTGCACTGTTAACCTTGGCTGAGAATTTAAAACGGGAAGACTTAACAGATTATGAAATTTATGTCGGTCTGAGTTCTCTGGATGAGAAATTAAAAAAGAACAAGCAAAAGCTGGCAAAATCATTAGGCATGAATCGAGAGGATATGTATAAATATCTATCTTTCGAAAAATTACCGAAAGAACTGATTGCCGATTTAGAACAACAACCGACATTGTTGGCACGCACTGCCGCCACAGCTGTGAAAAAGTTTCTTTCAGATTATGAAGAGAATTACAGTAATGCTAAAAAAGCACTGCTAGAAGCTTGGGCGAAATTACTGAAAAAAGAAGTTGAGCAAACAAAACTGGCCTTATTGGCAGAAAAAATTTTAAAGTCGAAAGAAAACAAAGAGCCAATTAAAACGTCAATCGTGCATAAAATTGAATATGATGGAAAAGTCGCAGGGAATATCAAGTTTGATCACAACATTTTAAAAGTGTCATTAAAAATGAGTGAATTTGATGAGCAAAATTTACAAGAGCTGGAAAATTTGCTGAAAAAAATGCTGAAAAAATAAAATTAAAGCGCTGTAGCAACTTGCTACAGCGCTTTTTTCAATTTAGGTCGGAGAGGATTTCAAGTTACATTAAATAGAGTAATACAACCTAAGGTACCTGGGGGCTCAGTTGTTATATAAAATACTTTTATCTTTGAATCTGAATTTACGCAAGCTGATTCTGATTTCAACGATCCTCAGCGTTTCCTTTTTATTTGTGATTAGCCTGTTTATTCTGAATTATGTGGTTAAACAGCAACTAATTCAGAATTCACTCTCTATAAATGAAAAATACGCAGCCAAGATTGCGATGGGGGTGAATCGTGATGTCAGTAATATGTTGCAGGAGTTGCAGTATAGTGCTCAGCAATTAGGGCAAAACTTTTACAATACGCCACTGCGACAGGCTGAAGTCAAACGGCTCAAAAACCAGTCGAATAACTTTAACAGTGTTTTTATGGTGGGCCAGCAAAATCAGATACTTGCTTATGCACCAGTATCATTAGACCTAAAATTCCACACGCCCTATAATACAGCGGGTATTGTTGGATCACTTAAAAGCAAAAAGGCGTATATTTCGGCACCCTATTGGTCAAGCAAAAAAAATCTGGTTGTGTTGATATCACAGCCTATTTACGATGTGAATCAAAATTATAAGGGCTTTATCAGCGGTACGATTTATCTGCAGAAGAATAATTTAATCAGTGAAATGCTGTTCAATCAATTTGATTTCAAAAAAAGTTATATGTATGTGATTGATCAGCAGAACCGTATTATCTTCCATCCAGATTCGAGTCGGATTGGCGAAAAAATTGTAAATAATACTGGTCTTGACTATATCAATGAAAACAAGAAAGGATCCGTCCGTCTAACGAATAGCTTGGGGATTGATAACCTGGCCGGTTTTGCACATGTTCCCAGTGTGAACTGGATTGTGGTTTCACAGCAACCTACGGATGAACTTCTTAAACAGGCCAATGAATTAATTTTAAAAGTTTCTATTGGCATATTTATCTTTTATCTGTTTATTTTCTTTATCGTCTGGCGGATGTCGCTATTTATTTCTTCGCCGCTGAATCGTTTGGCGAAAATGGCCAGTATGTTAAATCGAAATGATATTCAGGATAAAATCAGTCAGGTTGATCCCTGGTATTTTGAGGTATTCAAGTTTAGGGCCTCGCTACTTTTGAGCTCCAAAACATTTAATAACAAGATCTCAGAATTACGCCAACATATCAATATTGACCCCTTGACTGGCCTTTATAACCGTCGTGGCATGCAATATCTTCTGGATGAATTAATCAGTACGGGTACTCATTTTGCGGTACTCGCTATCGATATTGATTTCTTTAAAAAGATCAACGATAGCTATGGACATGACCGCGGAGATGAGGTTTTAAAGCGATTGGCTTTTTTAATGCAGAAAAATTTCAGAAGTCATGATCTCTGCTGTCGCACTGGTGGGGAAGAGTTTATCGTATTGATGATGACCTCCGATATTCGTGTTGCTTTCAATGCAGCAGCACGTCTCAGAACGAGTATGCAAGTGAGTCAAATTGAAGGAATCAAAGAAGTTACCATTTCCGTGGGTATCGCATTCTGGCCGAGAGATTCAGTAAGCGTCAAACAGGTTTTTAAAATGGCAGATAATAAGCTGTATGAAGCGAAAAATAATGGGCGGAACTGTGTTCGTATGACGCAAAAATTAGCCAAGTAAAATGTCGGCACAAACAGGCTTGATTTTTTAAATCTTTTTCTGCTCAAGCATGTTCAGCACAGTGACCTTGCGGAGTTACATGAGCTTTAATCGAGATCAGCTTCAGTCTGTGCCCGAGCATGCACTGGTAAAATTTGGCATATTGGTCTGTCTGGGGAGCTTTAATGGATAAATAAAGTGAATTAAGCACGACAATTCATGTCCTTTTCCACCTTTTTACTGCTGCATGTTTTAGAATTTTAGGTAAAATCATTTTATTAATGATTTACTTATTTGGAATTCTATAACAATGACCCAGGTGCAACTGCAACAGCTACAAAAACAACTCTGGAATATTGCCAATACTTTGCGCGGCACCATGGGGGCAGATGAATTCCGTGATTACATTCTGGGTTTTATTTTCTTTAAGTATTTGTCGGAAAAGTCGGTTAATTTTGCTAATGAATTGCTGGATGGCGAAGAAGTCAGCTTTCTTGAGCTGGATGAAAGCAATCCTGAGCATGTGCCTTATATCAAAGAAATCAAAAAGAATGCCATTGCTGAAGTCGGTTATGCGCTCACACCAAAACAACTATTCCATACCCTGGCTGAGCGTGGCCGTCAGGGCGAATTCATTCTGGATGATTTAACTGCGACCTTAAAATCGATTGAGCAAAGTACCTTAGGTACCGATTCTGCCGATGACTTTGCCAATCTGTTTGAAGATCTGGATCTGAATTCGACCAAGCTCGGCAACAATGCCAGCGACCGTAATGCACTGGTGGCGAAAGTCCTCAGTCATCTGGATGATATTGATTTTGATATTTCCAATACCGAAGCCGATGTACTGGGGGATGCCTACGAATACCTGATTGGTGAGTTTGCCTCAGGTGCGGGCAAGAAAGCTGGTGAGTTCTATACCCCGCAAACCGTATCGACTTTACTGGCCAAGATTGTCACCCAAGGCAAGGAGCGTTTACGTTCAGTCTATGACCCGACTTGCGGTTCAGGTTCTTTGTTGCTGCGGGTAAAACGTGAAGTCAAAGATGTGGATATGATTTATGGTCAGGAGATGAACCGTACCACTTACAACTTGGCGCGCATGAACATGATTCTGCATGATGTGCATTTTGCCAAGTTCGACATCAAGCAGGAAAACACTTTAACCCGTCCGCAACATTTAGATAAAAAGTTTGATGCGGTGGTGGCGAATCCGCCATTTTCTGCAAAATGGTCTGCCGATCCGTTATTTTTACAAGATGAACGTTTTGCTGCGTATGGCAAACTGGCGCCAAGTTCTAAAGCCGATATGGCTTTTGTACAGCACATGCTGTATCAACTGGATGACAACGGCACTATGGCGGTGGTGTTACCGCATGGCGTCTTGTTCCGTGGTTCGAGCGAGGGCGTGATTCGTCAGTATTTGATTGAACAGTTGAACGTGGTGGATGCGATTATTGGTCTACCCGCCAATATATTCTATGGCACGTCTATTCCGACCTGTATTTTGGTGTTGAAGAAAAACCGTGAGCAGAGCGGCAATATTCTGTTTATTGATGCCAGCAATGATTTTGAAAAGCAGAAGAATCAAAACAAGTTATTGCCTGAGCATTTGGATAAGATTGTTGCGGCATTTGAACAGCGTGAAAATATTGAAAAGTATGCGCATGTGGCGACCTTGCAGGAAGTGAAAGATAACGATTACAACCTGAATATTCCGCGTTATGTGGATACTTTTGAAGCGGAAGCCGAGATTGATTTAGATGCGATTGCCCAACAGCTTCAAGCTTTGGAACACGACAGCCAAAAAACCGATGCCATCATTGCAGATTTTTGCAAAGAGCTAGGCATTGTTTCACCTTTTGCGGAGGTGAAGTAATGGCTGCGCCTAAGTTAAGATTTAAAGAATTTGATGGGGATTGGTCTGCGCAAAAATATAAAGATGTACTTACTATTAAATATGGTAAAGATCATAAATTACTTGAGGATGGAGAAATACCTGTTTACGGCACAGGCGGTGTGATGCGTTATGTCAATCAATACCTATACGATGGTGAAAGTATTCTTATCGGTCGTAAAGGTACAATTGATCAACCAAAATATGTAAATGAAAAATTTTGGACAGTAGATACTCTTTTTTATTCAGAAATTAAGCAGAATATTTATCCTTTATTCATTTATCAACACGCTTTGCAAGTGAACTGGCTTGGATTAAATGAAGCAACTGGTGTGCCTAGTTTAAATACAACCTCGATTAATAATGTTGATATTTATCTCCCATCCAAAGAAGAACAAACCAAAATTGCTTCTTTTCTTTCCGCAGTGGATGAAAAGATTAGCCAACTCACCCAAAAACATGAGCTGCTGAGCCAACACAAACAAGGCATGATGCAAAAGCTGTTTAGTCAGCAAATTCGTTTTAAAGCAGATGATGGGAGTGAGTTTGGGGAGTGGGAGGAAAAAATAATTGGTGAAATTGCTAATATTAAAAGAGGTGCTTCACCTAGACCAATTACAGATGCCAAATGGTTTGATGAAGAATCAAAAGTAGGTTGGGTACGCATTTCAGATGTTTCGAAAAGTAAAAAAATACTCGTAGAAACAGAGCAATATTTATCAAATGAAGGAATTCAAAAAAGCAGATTTATTCCTAAAGGTAATATTATTATGAGTATCTGTGCAACGATTGGTAAACCAATTTATACAGGTTTTGATGTCTGCATTCATGATGGTTTCGTTGTATTCAGTGAACTAAAAGCTTGGCATGAATATACCTATTATTATTTAGAGTACATTGAAAAGAATTGGTATCAGTATGGACAGTCAGGGACTCAAGTTAATCTAAATTCTGACATTGTTTCTAATGAAATTTTTCCATTTCCTTGCCTTGAAGAACAAACCAAAATCGCCAATTTCTTATCTGCCATTGACCAAAAAATTGAAGTTGTGGCACAGCAAATTGAACAAGCGAAACAGTGGAAAAAAGGCTTGTTGCAGCAGATGTTTGTCTAGGGGGAAAGTTATGGCAAATTGGCTAGTAACCGTGAATTATGCTGAGTTTGATTTAGAAGCAGCTTATGATGCTTTGCCGCAGATTTATTGGAAGAATTCAGCCACTAGTGAAGGTAAAGGGTTACAAATCAATGATATTGTTCATGTATATGTGACCCAACCCATCTCAAAGGTGATGTATCAATTCAAAGTTCTGGGGCATGCGGAAAACTCAGAATACCCAGTAGCGCAGAAAGTATTTTGGTCGGATAAAAAGAAAATTGAAAGTTATCTAGGTGGATACTCTATTTTTGAAAAGTTAAACAAAGTGGATAAATCCACTTTGTCTTTTGAATATTTCAGACAGGAAAACTTAATTCCTGATGCTCCTATTCAAGGCCGTCGCACAGATCGAGATAAAGCTTCAAATGATCCAATCCGCATTTTTTTAACTCACATTTTTAATGAGTTTAAAACTGATAGTGTGAATACCGACTATCCCGATGAAGCAGGTTTAGAAAATGAAACCTTTCCTGAAGGAGCTAAGCAAACGGTTTTAGTGAATAAATATGAGCGTAATCCTGAAGCAAGGGCTAAATGTATAGAAATTCATGGAACACGCTGTTATGTCTGTGGCTTAAGCTTTGAACATATGTATGGCTCATTTGCTAAAGATTTCATCCACATACATCATCTTAAGCCTTTGCACACGATTGGCGAAGAGTATGAAGTAGATCCTAAAGAGGATCTTCGACCTGTATGCCCGAACTGTCATGCCATGCTCCATAAAACCGAAAATGGTATTCCAATGACAATTAAGAGATTAAAACTCTTATATAGCGTTTCTTTGAGTAATCCACTTAGACAAACATTTGCAGAATAAATAATTCGAGATTTTTAATGCAGCTTTATCAAACCCAAGCACAGTCATTAGTAGAACTTACAGAAGATCCTTTTCGTTTGGAAAGAGAAATTCAAACCCTGTTTGAAAACAATCTTTACAGTTTTACAGGTCTGGAATTCATCAAGTCTGAATTCACCATTAAAAATAACCGTATTGATACACTGGCTTTCGATCCCGAAAGTCAGGCCTTCGTAATTATCGAATACAAGCGTGAACGCAATTATAGCGTGATTGATCAAGGCGTTTCTTATCTGAATCTGATGCTCGACTATAAGGCAGATTTTATCGTGGAGTACAACGAGAGCCAGAGCAAACAGCTTAAACGTCACGATGTCGACTGGTCACAAAGCCGAATCATCTTTGTTTCACCGAGCTTTACCGACTATCAAAAGCAGTCCACCAACTTTAAAGATTTAGGTATTGAGCTGTGGGAAATCAAACGTTATCAGGGTGGAATTGTTTCTGTCAATCCATTGCAGAAAGCCAAATCAGCGCCTTCAATAAAGCAAGTGCAAAAGGTTGAGTCTGAAGACATTCAAAAGATTGCCAAAGAAATTCAGCAATATGATGAAGCCTATCACTTGGCGGATAAGTCCGATGACATCAAAGAGCTATATGAGCAATTCAGGGACTCAATTCTGGGCTTAACTACCGATTTAGATATCCATCCTAAGAAAATGTATATCGCCTTCCGTAAGGGTAAGCGCAACTATGTCTATATGAGTATTGGGACAAAGCAAATTCGTATATGGTTGAATATGCCTTTTAATCAACTGGATGACCCGAAACAGCTCGCGAAAGATGTGACCAATATTGGACATTGGGGCAATGGCGATTGTGAGGTGATCGTGTCAGATACAGAAAATTTAGAATATATCTTGAGTTTAATTAAACAGACATTGAAGTGAATAATTTAAGATTTTAGAGGGGAAGGAAATGACAGTACAAAGCGAATACCAACTTGAAAACGAACTGATTGGCCAGCTGCAGCAATTAAGTTATGCCTCAGTCACGCTCAAGGACGAACGCCAGCTACTGTCTAACCTGAAAACTCAAATTGAACGCGCTAATGGACTTGCACCACTGTCTGAAACTGAATGGAAACAGGTCATCAGCTTTTTGAATACCGGAACGGTATTTGAACGGGCCAAGAATTTGCGTGATCTGTTCCCGGTCAAATTTGATGACGGTTCAAGTAAGCACATCTTTTTCCTGTCAGATGACCCCAGCAAAAACATCTATCAGGTGACCAATCAAATCACCATTGATCACCGCGACTATAATGGCAGAACCAGCCGTTTTGATGTGACTCTGTTGGTCAATGGTCTGCCACTGGTTCAGATCGAGCTGAAAAAGCGTGGCATGGAAATTGCCGAAGCCTTTAACCAAACCCAACGTTATATCCGTGAAGCGTATTGGGCTGGACAAGGTCTGTTTGGTTTTATCCAGCTGTTTGTGATCAGTAATGGTGCCAATACCCGTTATTATTCTAACGGCACCACAGGCATCGAGTTTGCCTTTCCATGGGCCGATGTCAATAACAAACACATCAATGAAATTGTCGACTTTGCCGAAGCTTTTCTCAATCAGCAGCATCTGACCCAAATGCTGACCCAATACATGGTGCTGCTAGAAACCACGAAAAGCCTGATGGTGCTACGTCCCTATCAGATTTATGCAGTGCAGAAAATCGTGCAGCATGTGCAAAACTCCGATCAGAACGGCTATATCTGGCATACCACCGGTTCAGGCAAAACCCTGACCTCGTTTAAAGCCAGCCAGATCATCATGCAAATGCCGGATGTGGAAAAAGTCCTGTTTGTAGTGGATCGTAATGATCTGGACACGCAAACCTCACGCGAATTTAATGCCTTTAAAGCCGAAAGTGTCGACAGCACCGATAGCACGCATACTCTGGTCAAGCAGCTGGATCAACGCCATGACAAACTGATTGTCACCACCATTCAAAAGCTCAATCGCGCCATCAGCACGGATCGCTATCTGGAATACATCGATTATCTCAAAGACCAGAAAGTGGTGTTTATCTTTGATGAATGTCACCGCAGCCAGTTTGGTGAGACCCATCAGAATATCAAGAAGTTCTTCAGCAATGCGCAGATGTTTGGTTTTACCGGAACGCCGATTTTTGAGGAAAACAGTCAGTCTAAAGCCGGCCTCAAACTCACCACGGATTATCTGTTTAATCAGTGTCTGCACCAGTATGTGATTGTCGATGCGATCCGGGATCGTAACGTGTTGCAGTTCCAGATTGATTACCGGGGTAAATACACGGCCAAGGGCATGCAGCACAACCTCGACTATGACGATGATGTCGAAGGCATTGATACCCGGGAGCTCTACGACAATCCACAGCGCCTGGAAATGATTGCGCGCTATATTGTCGATACGCATCCGACCAAAACTCGCAATGGTGAATTTACCGCGATGTTCTGTGTCAGTTCGGTCGATACCCTGACCCAGTACTATGAAGTGTTTGAAAAGGTTCAGGCCGAGAAACAGCAACAGGATGAAGAGCAGGGCCGACTGTTCAAACCGCTGACGATTGCGACGATTTTCTCCTATGCCGCCAATGAAGCAGTCCCAGTAGATGAGCAAAACGGGCTGATCCATGAAGAAGCAGCCGATATTCCCAGCCAGATCAATCCGTCCAGTCGCGACAAGCTGGACCGTTATATCGCCAAGTACAACCAGCAGTTTAAGACCAACTACAATTCTGGCGACCAGTTCTATGCCTATTACCGCGACATTGCCGATCGGGTCAAAAAGAAACAGATTGATATCCTGCTTGTGGTGAATATGTTTCTGACCGGTTTTGATTCCAAGCCCTTAAATACCCTGTATGTCGACAAGAACCTGAAATACCATGGCCTGATTCAGGCCTTCTCGCGAACCAACCGCGTCTTTAACGACAAAAAACCTTTCGGCAACATCATCTGTTTCCGTAACCTGAAACGCGCCACTGATGAAGCACTGGCATTATTTTCCAATAAAGAAGCGCAAAAAGTGGTACTGGTGCCAAGTTATGAAGAAATTCAGCAGGACTATGAAGTGGCAGTACAGAAGCTACTAAATATTACCCCTGATTATCAAAGTGTCGACGAACTCATCACTGAAGATCAGCAGCTGGCGTTCATTAAAGCCTTTCGAGAAGTGATGCGTTACAACGCCCAGCTGCAAACCTTTATTGAATATGATCAGGACCAGACTGCACTGGATAAACAGCATTTTGCCAACTTTGCGTCCAAGTATGCCGATCTATGTCGTGATGTACGCAAGACCACTAAAAAAGAAAAAGTATCGGTACTGGACGATGTCGATTTTCAGCTGGACTTACTGCACAGTGACCGGATCAATGTTGGTTATATCATCAACCTGCTACAACTGGCTGTGAATAGTGATGATGAAGACAAACGTAAGAAGTATGAAGCTCAGGTCTATGACCTGATTGGCAATGAAATCACCCTGTATGACAAGCAGGCGCTGATCCAGAAGTTTATTGAAGAAAACCTGCCCAAGATGATCAATGGCCAGAGCGTACAAACGGCCTTTGCTCAGTTCTGGGATGCTGAAAAAGAACAGGCCTATCAGTACCTCTGTACAGAAGAAAACCTGAAACCAGAAGCAATGAAGCAAGTTCTGGAACATTACGAGTTCACCAAACGTTTACCACGTAAGGAAGAATTGAAAGACTTGCTGAACTTTAAAGTGAAGCTGTTTGAACGGGAAAATGTGTTGAGTAATCTGCTGGTCAAGACCCGAAAGCTGATTGAAAAGTTTTATGTGGGGTTTTAACAGCAGCCTGTGAAGTGATCCAATAATCTAGAGCTAGAAGAGACTATTCATTTTGAAACTGCTTCAAATGATTTTGGACTTCTCATATCAGGTTACATCTGAAAAACACATATATTTTATATTGCGAATATGCGTATATTCATATATAAAGCTATGATTCATTGATAAGAGTAAAGCTCATGGATCAAATGCCAAAAGTCCAAATTTATCATAATCCAGCCTGTGGTACCTCACGCAATACGCTGGCTTTAATTCGCAATGCGGGAATTGAGCCTGAAGTGATCGAATATCTAGTTACGCCTCCTTCTCGTGATGAGCTGATTCAACTGATTTCTGATGCAGGTTTATCGGTAAGAGATGCGCTCCGTAAAAATGTCGATCCCTATACCGAGCTGAATCTAGATGATGCCGGCTGGAGCGATGAGAAACTGCTTGATGCCATGCTGCAACATCCGATCCTGATCAACCGCCCGTTGGTGGTTACCGAGCTTGGAACCCGATTATGCCGCCCATCGGAAGTGGTACTGGATATTCTGCCTTCGCCACAATTAAAAGCCTTTGCCAAAGAAGACGGTGAAATCATCGTGGATCAACAGGGCAATCGGGTAAAATAAAGTGTCCCCCCTACGAAAAAGCTTCAACTTGATTGGAGCTTTTTTATCTGAAAAACACATGGACGATGATCCATATCATTTACATACTGAATGAAATAGGTTCTTGAAGGATAAAGGAATTGGATCATCAGCAGGCAGTTTCCCCGTATCAGGTTTTGACAGAGAGTACCATTTTTCAAATCTTACACAGGCTACCGACTGGAAACTGTTGCGCAGGTCAATGGTTCAAAAATCTGCCGATGAGTGCATCGACCTGATCTCATCCCCCTAAAACCAGGAGCTTTAAATGGAAAGCATAATCGCGATTTTTGCCTGGCTGAATGATGTGCTGCTTAAAATGACCTGGCTCTCGGAAGGCGTGCGCTGGCTGGTCGAAAATGTCTTCGGTTTATCGGTGGTGACCCGGCTCGGTGGCAGTATTCACTTCTTTATTTATGATGTTTTTAAGATCTTTATTCTGCTCTCAGTCCTGATCTATAGCCTGTCGTATATCCAGAGTAATTTTCCGCCTGAACGCACCCGGCAGATTCTGGGACGCATGACCGGGATCAAAGCCAATATCATGGGGGCCTTGCTCGGCACCATTACCCCATTTTGTTCCTGTTCTTCCATTCCGCTGTTTATCGGTTTTACCCGTGCCGGACTGCCTGTGGGGGTGACCTTTTCCTTTCTGATTTCATCTCCCTTAGTCGATCTGGCTTCGATTATTTTATTGGCCAGTATTTTTAACTGGAAAAAGGCCCTGTTGGCTGCAACTGAAGAAGCAGTGAAAAGCACCGGTGTCAAAGCGGACATTGAGTATGTCACGGATATGATGCAGATTGCCGAAACCGGACTGTTAAGCACACCGGGTCTGATGATTGACAGTAAAATCGTATCGAGTGGTAAAATTCTGGAAGCTCAGGCTATCGCGGAACTGATCGAGAAAAATAAATAACTTCAAAATTAAAGTTGTAGCGAAGAAAACCAGTGGTTCAAGTCGCTGGTTTTTCTATATTGGAAGAAGAGGGAAACTGTTAAATCCAGCGCTTTCTGGCTGTGATATCCTGATCCAGATATAATTTTTCACTTGTACTATTTACTATATATATGGATATGTATATATTTGCATAATAGAAGGGGAGCAGCTATGGACCACGTTCAGTTTTTTAAATGTTTATCTGATGAAACACGTCTCAGTATTGTCCTGCTGATTGCGGAAAATAAAGAGCAATGCGTCTGTGATCTGACCGATAAACTGCAGTTAAGCCAACCAAAAATTTCACGGCATTTGGCCTTGTTGCGGTCTTGCGGTCTGCTCAACGATCGTCGGCAAAGCCAGTGGGTGTACTACAGCCTCAATCCGCAATTACCGGCCTGGTGCTTTGAAATTCTGGACGTACTGAAACGTAGTGACGTTCCGGTTTTATTTGATTCTTCCGCTCTATCGATTCAGAGCCATTGCGAGTAAGTTTTCATGAAATTTTTGTTTTTATGCACGGGGAACAGTTGCCGCAGCATTCTATCTGAAGTGTTGTTCAATAGCCGTGCGCCAGAAGGCTGGGTCGCTTACAGTGCTGGCAGCAAACCTTCCGGTCAGGTGCATCCCTTGACGCTTGAAACCCTGCACAATCTGGGCTTGTCGACTAAAGGCTTATCCAGCAAGACGATTGATGCCTGTGAACAGTATCAGCCAGACGTGGTGATTACCGTCTGTGATGCGGCTGCACAGGAAGCGTGTCCTCTTTATCTTGGCGGAGCGATCAAGGCGCACTGGGGCCTGTCTGATCCGTCACATTTAGAGGTGGATAAAGAAGAAAAAATGCAAGCCTTTATGAACACTGTTGAACATATCAATCGTCGCCTGGATACTTTGTTTAAACTGAACGTAGATGAACTTTCTCGCTCACAATTGATTGCAGCGATTAATCAAATTTCGAATGTTGAGTAAGTCACATGTCTGAAAAACGCATGTCCTTTTTAGATCGCAACCTGACGCTGTGGATTTTTATTGCCATGGCGTTAGGCATCGCAATAGGAAACTTTTTTCCTCAAGCATCGGTTGCTCTGGATCAATTCAGTATTAATTCAGTCAATATTCCAATCGCGATTGGTCTGATTCTGATGATGTATCCACCCCTGGCAAAAGTGGATTATGCGACCTTGCCACAAGTGTTTAAGGATAAAAAAACCCTGACGCTATCTTTAATTCAAAACTGGTTGATTGCTCCGGTACTGATGTTTGCGTTGGCTGTGATTTTTTTGCATAGCTATCCAGAGTATATGACAGGCGTGATCCTGATTGGTTTAGCTCGATGTATCGCCATGGTACTGGTGTGGAATGGTCTGGCCTGTGGTGATAACCAATATGTTGCAGCATTGGTGGCGTTTAACAGTATTTTCCAGATTTTATTCTTCAGTACCTACGCCTGGTTATTCCTGACCTTCCTTCCGCCATATTTTGGTATTGAAGCTCAAGTGATCAATGTTAGCTTCTGGACCATTACCCATGCTGTTCTGATTTATCTTGGAATTCCGTTCTTATTGGGTTTCTTAACGCGCTTAATTTTGGTGAAACAAAAAGGCGTGGAATGGTATCAAACCAGGTTCATTCCAAAAATCAGCCCGCTGAGTTTAATGGCTTTGCTGTTTACGATTTTGGCCATGTTTAGCTTAAAAGGGGGTGATGTTGTGAGTCTTCCACTGGAAGTTTTACGCATCGCGATTCCTTTAATCATTTACTTTGTGGCCATGTTCTTTATTAGCTTCTTTATGAGTAAATGGATGGGCAATGATTATCCAAAAACTGCTGCAATCTCATTTACTGCGGCTGGAAATAATTTTGAATTATCACTTGCAGTCGCCATTGCAACTTTTGGTATTGCTTCGCCGGTTGCTTTTACCACGATTATTGGGCCATTGGTTGAAGTACCTGTGTTAATTGCTTTAGTGAGTGTTTCACTGTGGCTAAGAAAGAAATATTTTAAAGAGGCTTGATATGATGAACCTGCCTAACGTAGATCCAAATCTTATTGAACAACCCACCTTTGAAAAAGTCCAAGCCAAAGAACTAGCTCATCCTCCTCGGATTTTACTGCTCTATGGGTCTAATCGGGAACGTTCTTACAGTCGCCTTGCAGTTCTTGAAGCTGGTCGAATCCTTGAATATTTTGGGGCAGAAGTAAAAATCTTTCATCCTAAAGGGCTTCCTTTACCTGAAGATGCGGATACTGAGCATCCAAAAGTAAAAGAGTTGCATGAACTTTTAGCATGGTCAGAAGGCATGGTGTGGTGTTCACCGGAACGACATGGTTCTATGAGTTCCATCTTTAAATCCCAGATTGACTGGATTCCACTGGCAGGGGGCGCAATTCGTGCCACTCAAGGAAAAACCCTTGCCTTGATGCAAGTCAGTGGGGGATCACAGTCCTTTAACAGTCTGAACCAGATGCGTGTTTTGGGGCGTTGGATGCGGATGATCACGATTCCAAATCAGTCTTCAATTCCAAAAGCATTCCTGGAATTTGAAGAAGATGGACGAATGAAGCCATCAGCATTCTATGACCGGATTGTGGATGTGATGGAAGAACTGTATAAATTTACCTTGCTGACTCGTGGTCAAAGCAAATACCTGACAGATCGTTATTCAGAACGCAAGGAATCGGCTGAAGAGCTTTCCAAACGGGTAAATCAGCGCAGTTTGTAAGACTGAATTTGCTTGATCAGGCTGTCCGGTCAATCAGAGAAATCAGCAGAAACCCGCTGAAAAAGCGGGATGCTGCATCAAGAACGACAGAAAAATGCAAGGGGAAAAGGCTTTGGACATAAAACAGATCGAAACAGATGTGATCATCATCGGTGCTGGACAGGCCGGTTTGTCCACGGCTTATTTCTTAAAGCGCAAGAATATTCCGTTTATCATCCTGGATGATCAGCCTCAGCCTGGAGGTGCCTGGCAGCATGCCTGGGAGTCCTTGCGTCTTTTCTCCCCGAATAGCTGGAGTTCGCTGTCGGGCTGGATGATGCCGGCGACCGAACAGACCTATCCGACCCGCAATGAGGTGATCGATTATTTGACCGCCTATGAGCAGCGCTATCACTTTCCTGTAGTTCGTCCGGTGCATGTGGAGCGCGTGGAAAACAAAGGGACATATTTAGAGGTCTATGCCGGGGAACAATCCTGGAAAGCCAAAGCAGTGGTAAGCGCTACAGGGACATGGAGCCAACCATTTATTCCCGAGTATGCAGGTCGTGAGCATTTTCAGGGTATACAACTTCATTCAGCAGATTATAAAAATGCTGAGTTATTTAAAAACAAGAAAGTCATGATCGTGGGTAGTGGCAACTCCGGTGCGCAAATCCTGGCCGAGGTTTCCCAGGTAGCTGAAACGCTTTGGATCACCCAGACACCGCCGCAATTTCTGGCAGATGATGTTGATGGCCGTGTCCTGTTCTTAAGGGCGACCGAGCGTTTGAAAGCCCAGCAGCAAGGTAGAAAGATCGAGCAGCCCATTGGTGGTCTGGGCGATATTGTCATGATTGATTCAGTCAAAGAGGCACGTGAGCGAGGCGTTTTACAGAGCAAGCGTCCATTTTCGGCTTTTACCGAACATGGCGTGATGTGGGAAGATGGCAGCACCGCGCAAGTGGATGCAGTGATCTGGTGTACCGGATTTAAGGCGGCGCTGAATCATCTTAGCAGCCTCGGGATTATCCAGCAGGACCAGACCATCGCAGTGAAGGATGGCCGCTCGGTTCAGCTGCCGAATTTATGGCTGGTCGGTTATGGGGAATGGACCGGTGCTGCTTCGGCGACGCTGGTCGGAGTTTCCCGGACATCCAGGGCAGTGGCCGATGAAATCGCTGCGTTTTTAGATTGAAATGACTTGATCCTGCTTCAAACGAAAAAATTGAGTGAATAGCATCTGCCTGCAACAAGTATCATATCCTATGGTCTGATGCTCGCGATGATCTGGCTACCTTTTAATCAGGTAACTTATGCCCACAATGCGGGCAGAAGAAACTTGTTTTTTTCCTGCTCGAGTTGTTCTTTCTTGCGCTCATGAATAAGCTCTAACAGGATATCCTGCATTTGCTCTGTGCTCAGCCCGACTTCTTTACGTAAAGTTTCAATTTTTTCTTGATCTTCAATCAAGTCAATTTCTGCGTCATCAAGCAGTTCACGAAATCTTAATTCCAGCTTGTGTTTGCGTTGTCTCAGCTCATTGGCCAGAATACCCGCAGGAAGTGCTGCCAGACCTACCCCTAAAATGGTAATTAAAGCCCCCAGAAAGCGGCCTAAGGGGGTGATTGGTGTCACATCGCCATAGCCGACTGTGGTCAGCGTCACCACCGCCCACCACATGGACGCAGGGATGGAGCTAAAGACTTCCGGTTGTGCCTTGTTTTCAACCACATATACCCCAGCCGCCGCAATGATGATCATGATCAGCAGGATAAAAATAACTGCCTGAAATGAGCCTTTTTCGCGCTTGATCACCCACAATAAAATCTGCAGGGAGACAAAATAACGGGTTAATTTGAGTAATCTGAATAATCGAAGGATTCGCAGGTAGCGTAAATCCAGATGTACAAAGAAATTAATATTTCCCAACCTTGGCAAGGTCACCGAGATTCATTACATCAAGTGATAATAATTATAAGCATATGATTTAAAAGGTAGTATATGAGTCTTTATGAATTAAAGTTTTGATCAATTTAGATCATTTAATGTTGTTTTGGTCACTTTTTTTAGATTTTTTATTTTATAAAAGTCACCTAGATTTTGGTTTCAATAAATTTAATTTAAAATAAAAATTTACCATATGGTAAAAATTTATATATCATCAAGTTGAACTGTACCAAGATTGTCGGAGAGGCACTGTTGCAAATAGAGATTTGAGTCGATGATGGTAAGCGTCCGCTGAACCCCATGCCTATTTTTTAATTTGAGTTGGATTTCCAGCGGTGTGGCAGTAATTCTTCTATTTGGGTCACTTTATGTGTCGGCAACCTTTTCAGAACATCACTTAAATAGGC
>NZ_VPAS01000020.1:0-17847 GCF_013419125.1 Acinetobacter sp. YH12102
TTCAAACAAATTCAGGCTGGGTTTATACTGCATTTATTATTGATGTGTTCTCACGAGCAATTGTTGGATGGAAAGTATCGACACGGATGAATACAGATATGGTGCTCGATGCATTGGAGCAAGCATTTAGGGCGGCAGAGGGGGCTGGAACGCTGAGTGCGCCCATGCCGCATTGCGAAGCAAAAGATAATCGGATAAAATGTAGCAATTCATATTCGTAAGCGTGGAGTAATCAGATGGGAAATTCCAAGTCAGCAGACAAGTAAGCCGCAACAACCAGTATTGTTGTTGCGGCGCTCTGTAAGGCTAGTCTCATCTGATTGCTGACGAGCAGACGTCGCCCGGTATTCCTTAATCGAGGGTTGATTCGTCATGACCACCACACGCCCCGCGTGGGCCTATACGCTGCCGGCAGCACTGCTGCTGATGGCTCCTTTCGACATCCTCGCTTCACTGGCGATGGATATTTATCTCCCTGTCGTTCCAGCGATGCCCGGCATCCTGAACACGACGCCCGCTATGATCCAACTCACGTTGAGCCTCTATATGGTGATGCTCGGCGTGGGCCAGGTGATTTTTGGTCCGCTCTCAGACAGAATCGGGCGACGGCCAATTCTACTTGCGGGCGCAACGGCTTTCGTCATTGCGTCTCTGGGAGCAGCTTGGTCTTCAACTGCACCGGCCTTTGTCGCTTTCCGTCTACTTCAAGCAGTGGGCGCGTCGGCCATGCTGGTGGCGACGTTCGCGACGGTTCGCGACGTTTATGCCAACCGTCCTGAGGGTGTCGTCATCTACGGCCTTTTCAGTTCGATGCTGGCGTTCGTGCCTGCGCTCGGCCCTATCGCCGGAGCATTGATCGGCGAGTTCTTGGGATGGCAGGCGATATTCATTACTTTGGCTATACTGGCGATGCTCGCACTCCTAAATGCGGGTTTCAGGTGGCACGAAACCCGCCCTCTGGATCAAGTCAAGACGCGCCGATCTGTCTTGCCGATCTTCGCGAGTCCGGCTTTTTGGGTTTACACTGTCGGCTTTAGCGCCGGTATGGGCACCTTCTTCGTCTTCTTCTCGACGGCTCCCCGTGTGCTCATAGGCCAAGCGGAATATTCCGAGATCGGATTCAGCTTTGCCTTCGCCACTGTCGCGCTTGTAATGATCGTGACAACCCGTTTCGCGAAGTCCTTTGTCGCCAGATGGGGCATCGCAGGATGCGTGGCGCGTGGGATGGCGTTGCTTGTTTGCGGAGCGGTCCTGTTGGGGATCGGCGAACTTTACGGCTCGCCGTCATTCCTCACCTTCATCCTACCGATGTGGGTTGTCGCGGTCGGTATTGTCTTCACGGTGTCCGTTACCGCGAACGGCGCTTTGGCAGAGTTCGACGACATCGCGGGATCAGCGGTCGCGTTCTACTTCTGCGTTCAAAGCCTGATAGTCAGCATTGTCGGGACATTGGCGGTGGCACTTTTAAACGGTGACACAGCGTGGCCCGTGATCTGTTACGCCACGGCGATGGCGGTACTGGTTTCGTTGGGGCTGGTGCTCCTTCGGCTCCGTGGGGCTGCCACCGAGAAGTCGCCAGTCGTCTAACCGACGACTGGTAGCAGGCCCGCTCCGATGCGGCGCACTAACCATCGAAACCTCGTGAATGTCGGTATCCTGTCTGGCAGGATACCGCTCATTTCCCTTGTTCAGTTCATCGCCGTCGCCGAGCATCTGAATTTTCGGCATGCGGCCAAGGCACTTGGTATCAGCCAGTCGAGCGTCAGCGCGCGTGTGAAAGCGCTGGAGGATAACCTTGGTGTCCTGCTATTTGAGCGCCATGCGCGGGGCGTTCGGCTAACAGACGCAGGCAGGCACTTCATGGAGCGTGTCACGGCGGGTGTCGATCAACTCGATCACGCAGTGAAGACCGCAGGCATGACAGCTCAAGGAGAATACGGCCGGCTTCGCATCGGCATCCATGCCTTAATCCCACGCAGCTTTCTCACGGAGCTGATCCGTCATTATCGGGAAGAACATACGGGCATTGAGGTTGAGATCACCGAAGGCACAGCCCGCGATGCGGTGATGCAGCTTCGTGCTGACCAGCTCGACGTGGTGTTCGTCGCGGGCAAGCCCGAGATGCCCGACTGCCATACCCGACCGATCTGGACCGAACCGCTGGTGGCCGTGCTATCGGATGGGCATCGCCTCGCCGGGCAGTCCGCAATCACTTGGTCCGATCTGGTCGGCGAGACTTTCATTGTTCGCTATGGTGGCACCGGCCCGCAGGTCCATGACCATATCGTGCTGCGCCTTGCCGGGCGTTGGCCCGCACCGTCGATCCGGCGCTTTGATGTGGGGCGCGACACGCTGCTATCTATGGTCGGACAAGGCTTCGGCATCACTATCGTCGGCGAGGCAACGTCATTGTTGCCGACGACCGGCATCGTCTTCCTGCCCTTCCTCGATGAACCGGAGCCGGTTGCCTTTACAGCCGTCTGGTCGCCGTTCAATCGCAACTCCGCACTGAAAAATCTACTCAACCTCGCAGGCAAAATGAAGCGTGACGGCGATTCGCCCAATCGTTTCCTGGATGGCACTCGACCGGCACGATAACGGCACAGGCGATCCATCCTATTTGCCGCCGATAGTATCCGGCAGCCCTCCGGCATCCTCTTTCCTGTTGCCCGTCCCGATTTTGCCTACTCTCTGATCGGCTCCGTCTCTTTTGCCGACTGGAGCCTGCATTGCGCGGAGGCCGAATCCTTTGGGGTCAGATCGCCGTAGTCATCACCATCGTTCTGGTGATGACACTGAGAAATTTGACGATAATCAAAATACTGACCTGCAAAGAAGCGCTGCATACGTCGATAAAATGATTGTGGTAAACACTTGATGGGCAAGGCTTTAGATGCAGAAGAAAGATTACATGTTTGCTTTAAAATAATCACAAGCATGATGAGCGCAAAGCACTTTAAATGTGACTTGTTCCATTTTAGAGATTTGTTTAAGATAAGATATAACTCATTGAGATGTGTCATAGTATTCGTCGTTAGAAAACAATTATTGTGACATTATTTCAATGAGTTATCTATTTTTGTCGTGTACAGAGATTATTATAGAAGCCCCCATGAATAAATCGCTCATCATTTTCGGCATCGTCAACATAACCTCGGACAGTTTCTCCGATGGAGGCCGGTATCTGGCGCCAGACGCAGCCATTGCGCAGGCGCGTAAGCTGATGGCCGAGGGGGCAGATGTGATCGACCTCGGTCCGGCATCCAGCAATCCCGACGCCGCGCCTGTTTCGTCCGACACAGAAATCGCGCGTATCGCGCCGGTGCTGGACGCGCTCAAGGCAGATGGCATTCCCGTCTCGCTCGACAGTTATCAACCCGCGACGCAAGCCTATGCCTTGTCGCGTGGTGTGGCCTATCTCAATGATATTCGCGGTTTTCCAGACGCTGCGTTCTATCCGCAATTGGCGAAATCATCTGCCAAACTCGTCGTTATGCATTCGGTGCAAGACGGGCAGGCAGATCGGCGCGAGGCACCCGCTGGCGACATCATGGATCACATTGCGGCGTTCTTTGACGCGCGCATCGCGGCGCTGACGGGTGCCGGTATCAAACGCAACCGCCTTGTCCTTGATCCCGGCATGGGGTTTTTTCTGGGGGCTGCTCCCGAAACCTCGCTCTCGGTGCTGGCGCGGTTCGATGAATTGCGGCTGCGCTTCGATTTGCCGGTGCTTCTGTCTGTTTCGCGCAAATCCTTTCTGCGCGCGCTCACAGGCCGTGGTCCGGGGGATGTCGGGGCCGCGACACTCGCTGCAGAGCTTGCCGCCGCCGCAGGTGGAGCTGACTTCATCCGCACACACGAGCCGCGCCCCTTGCGCGACGGGCTGGCGGTATTGGCGGCGCTGAAAGAAACCGCAAGAATTCGTTAACTGCACATTCGGGATATTTCTCTATATTCGCGGTTCAGCAGGCATGTCCCCTTTGAGGGCGACCCGACGACAGGATAATCGACCTTATGGTGCGCAAATATTTCGGCACAGACGGTATTCGTGGCAAAGCCAACGAAGGCGCGATGACGGCGGAAACCGCCTTGCGCGTCGGCATGGCGGCTGGCCGTGTCTTTCGTCGCGGTGACCACCGCCATCGTGTCGTGATCGGCAAGGATACGCGCCTGTCGGGCTATATGCTTGAACCCGCGCTCACAGCCGGTTTCACCTCGATGGGCATGGACGTATTCCTTTTTGGCCCGCTGCCGACAACGTATAGGAAGAATAAACGCCCTTTTCACCCAAGTCCAACAGCTTTGGACCGCAGTTGACTCTTTCGACACCCCTGCGATGCAACCCAATCCGGCTGACGGGGAGCCAGCAACGCTGAAAATTTACCCTCCTCTTTCCCACTAGCGGCTCCTTTTCCGACAACCAGCACGGCGGATCCCTGCCGCGGCGCTGTGAACGCAGCATTTTGATTGGTATCGTTGGCCTTCAGGCTCGTCAGTCAAACAGACCCAGGAGCAGCTCAGCCGGTGGCGCCCGGCTTTCGGGTAACGCCCTGGTCCCGCTGGTTTCGGCTTTGTGCTTCAGGTGATCAAGGATCTGCTTGATCACTATAGGGTCTTCAATGCAGGCGATGACTTTCATGGCGCCGCCGCAGCCGCTGCAGGTCTCGATGTCGATATTGAAAACACGCTTGAGCCGTTGCGCCCATGTCATCGACGCTCGCCGTTGTGCTGGTGTTGCCGGTTCATCAGCCACCCTGACCTTGTTGCCCCTGCCCCGTTTTGCCGGCGTGACCAACGCCCGGTGCCGACTGTTGGGTGCGAACACCCCGTGGAAGCGGGTTAGGTTGACTCTGGGCTTCGGTACCAGGGCGGCCAGCCTTGCAATGAAATCCAATGGTTCGAAAATGACGTGCGTGGTGCCGTCCCGGTACGGCGTCTTGAGCTGGTAGCGCACGTTGCCGCCTCGTGTTAACGACAGCCGCTTCTCGGATACCGCCGGGCGGCTGATGTACCGGCACAGCCGTTCGAGCTTCTTGCGTTCATCGGCCCTGGCCGCCACGCCGGCGTGCAGGCTGGACCCGGCTACCTTGCCAATCCCGTCACCGAACGGATCACCACTGGTCGGCAGAGTTTGCAAAGTGAACACCTTTCGCCCCGCCTGTGAACCGACAGCGATACGGTAAGTGATCGAGTGCCCCAGCAGGGGTGTCATCGGGTCGTCATCCACCGCATCCGAGGCCAGATAGCTGTTTTCGACATCCCGTTCCAGCAGGCCTTGCCGTTCCAGATAGCGACCCACCCGGTGGGCGATGGTGTGCGTCAGCTGGGTGAGCTCTGGGCTGGTCGGCGCCTTGACCCAGCGGAAACGCGCTGAGCCGTGGGATTGCTCGACATACACACCGTCGAGAAACAGCATGTGGAAGTGAACATTCAGATTGAGCGCCGATCCAAAACGCTGGATCAGGGTGACCGCGCCCGTCTTGGCCACTTGGTGGGTATGGCCCGCTTTCTTGACCAGGTGCGTGGCAATGACGCGGTAAACGATGCCCAGCACCCACCCCATGATCTCGGGCCGGCTGGCAAACAGGAAACGCAGCTGAAACGGGAAGCTCAACACCCACTGACGCATGGGTTGTTCAGGCAGTACTTCATCAACCAGCAAGGCGGCACTTTCGGCCATCCGCCGCGCCCCACAGCTCGGGCAGAAACCGCGACGCTTACAGCTGAAAGCGACCAGGTGCTCGGCGTGGCAAGACTCGCAGCGAACCCGTAGAAAGCCATGCTCCAGCCGCCCGCATTGGAGAAATTCTTCAAATTCCCGTTGCACATAGCCCGGCAATTCCTTTCCCTGCTCTGCCATAAGCGCAGCGAATGCCGGGTAATACTCGTCAACGATCTGATAGAGAAGGGTTTGCTCGGGTCGGTGGCTCTGGTAACGACCAGTATCCCGATCCCGGCTGGCCGTCCTGGCCGCCACATGAGGCATGTTCCGCGTCCTTGCAATACTGTGTTTACATACAGTCTATCGCTTAGCGGAAAGTTCTTTTACCCTCAGCCGAAATGCCTGCCGTTGCTAGACATTGCCAGCCAGTGCCCGTCACTCCCACTCGATTGTAAACAAGCACACAAAACCCTTTAGTGACAACAATTTGCAAGAACTATCAGGCTCAGTGCCATGAAAAATACCATGACCAGATCATGAGGTTGAACACGGCTTGCGCCGGCAGCGTTCACGCTCCTGGTCGGCGATCTCGCCCGGCTGCAATGCTAGCTCAGCATCGGTCATGCGCTCCAGCACGTCGCGTAGGCGGATGGTGCAAGGAATGGGCGGCAGCTCGAACTCATAGCCGCCGGCGATCATTTCGGCCGCAATCTCCTCGGTGATGAAAAACGGCTCGTCGTCTTGGTTCGGCTTCTTCATGCCCTTTCCTCCTGGCGCTCATCCTGGCCGACAGCGGCCAGGGCATCGGCTTCCGTCAATGCGTCCTCCACGAACGCGCCGTGCTGCTTCGCTTCGGCCTGGCTGACCTCGGCCCATATCCGTTTCACCTGGGCCGCACTGTACCCGGCCAGCTCGGCGGTCTTGTTGATGCTGTAGCCGGACTTGCGCAGCGCGACAACTTGGGCGCGGCGCTTCGGATCAGCACGGCGGCCCTTGTACCGCCCGGCCTGGCGGGCCAACTCAATGCCTTGGCGCTGGCGTTCGCGCCTGTCCTCGTAGTCGTCGCGGGCCATCTGCAAGGCCAGGCGAAAAAGCATGATCTGCACGGCTTCCAGCACGATCTTGGCGACGCCCTGGGCCTCGGCCGCCAGGTCGGATAGATCGACCACGCCAGGGACGGCCAGGCGTGCGCCTTTGGCCTGTATCGAGGCCACCAGGCGCTCGGCCTCGGGCAAAGGTAGGCGGCTGATGCGGTCGATCTTCTCGGCAATGACCACCTCGCCGGGCTGTAGGTCGCCGATCATGCGCAGCAGCTCAGGCCGGTCGGCGCGTGCGCCGGATGCCTTCTCACGGTAGATGCCGGCGACGTAGTAGCCGGCGGCCTTCGCGGCCGTAGTGATCGCCTCTTGGCGTTCCAAGTCCTGCGCGTCGGTGCTGACGCGCAGATAGACCCGCGCCACCATCGGCGCGGCTACTGGCTTCGTCCTGCGCATACTTGCGGGCTCCTTTGGGCATACTCAAATGCACCCATCTTAAACTGGCAGCTAATGTACAAAAGTTGATAGAAGCACACAAGTTCAATTTTGCACTTCTGCCCCACTATTGCAAAACTGCTTGTTAGTAGCCGTTTTTTCTTACTGTTTATAGATTCAATAATTTTTGAAACGAAAAATTGGGACTAAACATTTCGGTTTCGTTTTCTGTCGATTCGTCCTGCGTATCTTTTGCATAAACAAACATTTGTTGTTCGTAGTTTTCGATGGCATTTTCAATACTTGTAAATTCTCCGTTTGTAAGGTTTTCAGACAATATCAAAGCATCCAATAATCCCGTATTTACACCCTGTCCTGCAAAAGGCGACATCAAATGAGCAGCATCGCCAATCATTGTTATGGGTAATGGACGGTTACTTTTCCAATCATTGTTCAAAGGAAATTTCCTTGTGGGCAAGCATTGAAATGTTGATACCGAACGTATTAATTGTTTGTAAACTTCACTCCATTTGGAAAATCTTTTCAATAAAAAATCGGCAACGCTGTTTCTGTCCTGAAAATCTAAGGGAATTTTATTTTTCCATTCATCGGGCGTTTTAAAACTAATTCCTAAATACAATGCACCATTATTATTGGGATTGGCAAACAATAAAATGCCCTGATGTCCCGCCATTAATCGGTTGCCGTTGCATAGCTGAAAAAATCCGGGACAGTTTATTTCCGGTTGAAGAATATCAGCTTGGATGTTGAAAGTACCGGTTTCTTCAACTTGCGTGTCGGTAACAAAGCTCCTTATTTTCGACATTCCACCATTGGCAAGAATAACCAAATCTGCTGTTTCACTCGGTTTATTCTCAAAAGTTAGTGTCCACTTCTTCTTACCAGGTTCAAGCATAACAAGTTTTCTATCCCAAATAACCGTGTCGTTTTCTAAACTATTCAACAAGATAGCCCTTAAGTCATTTCTGTTTATTTCAGGATTGTCAAATCGATTTTCGGGCTTTACATTTTTTGTGGATAAAATATTGCCTTTTTCATCAGCAATATTTACACCCATTGGTAAGGCTAAGTCATAATAAGTTTGTAACAATCCCGCTTTTTTCATTGCTTCCTGACCTGAACCTTTGTGTAGGTCAAGGGTTCCACCAAAAATTCTTGCCTCTCGGTCGTTGTCTCTTTCGTAAACTGAAACGTCTATGCCGTTTTGCTGTAATAATTTTGCCATAGTCAGTCCAACGGGTCCACCACCAATTATTGCAACGTTCTTATCACTAAGTAAATTCATTTGTTTGTCCGTATCTATTCGCATTGTCATTCAAAAATGGCACATAACAAGTGGCTATACGCCAAATGGCGTATATATCCACTATATCTTATTTTGCTAAACCTTTCATTATCAGTGACAAATCCGTTTTCAACCGTTTACCGTTCGTTTCTACTCTCTCAAAAGGATTTATATTCATAGTGCTTTTTGTTAAGTTTTGCTCAAATATACAAATCCTTTCTATATATCTAACAAATCCATCGGACTTTTTAATTGTTCCATTCCCTTGGTGGTAATATGTGTATAAACCTCAGTTGTTTTACTGCTTGAATGACCTAACAACGATTGAATATAACGTAAACTCGTACCATTCTCAAGCAAATGCGTTGCAAAGCTATGTCGTAAGGTATGTACAGTAACTTCCTTTTGAATCTTTGCTTTTAAAACAGCTGCTTTAAAAATGTTTTGAATACTTCGGCTTGAGTATGCGCCACCTTTTTGACCTTCAAATAAATAATCTTTTGGTTTATATTCCATAAAGTATGTTCTTAAAATAATTAATGTTTTCTCAGATAAAATGGTATAACGATCTCTTTTTCCTTTTGACTGTTCTATACGAATTTGCATGCGCTTGGAGTCAATGTCTTTTATTTTCAGGTTTATACATTCAGAAATGCGCAAACCTGCCGAATAAATAGTCATCAGAATAGCCTTGTGTTTCACGTTTTCAATAGCGCGTAGTACCCGAATGGTTTCTTCTTCACTCATCACAACAGGAAGTGTTTTTTCTTTTTTTGGTCTTTCGATGAAATATGTTTTCCGTTGTCCACCCAAAACACGTTCGTAATAAAACTTAATCGCATTGATTGCCTGGTTTTGATAAGATATTGAAACTTTTCGCTCCATAACCAAATGTCGGAGAAATGATTGTATATGTCCTTCATTCAATCGATCGACGTATAGGAAGAATAAACGCCCTTTTCACCCAAGTCCAACAGCTTTGGACCGCAGTTGACTCTTTCGACACCCCTGCGATGCAACCCAATCCGGCTGACGGGGAGCCAGCAACGCTGAAAATTTACCCTCCTCTTTCCCACTAGCGGCTCCTTTTCCGACAACCAGCACGGCGGATCCCTGCCGCGGCGCTGTGAACGCAGCATTTTGATTGGTATCGTTGGCCTTCAGGCTCGTCAGTCAAACAGACCCAGGAGCAGCTCAGCCGGTGGCGCCCGGCTTTCGGGTAACGCCCTGGTCCCGCTGGTTTCGGCTTTGTGCTTCAGGTGATCAAGGATGGGGTCGTTTGCGGGAGAGGGCGAAATCCTACGCTAAGGCTTTGGCCAACGATATTCTCCGGTAAGATTGATGTGTTCCCAGGGGATAGGAGAAGTCGCTTGATATCTAGTATGACGTCTGTCGCACCTGCTTGATCGCGGCCGCGATAGCTAGATCGCGTTGCTCCTCTTCTCCATCCGCGTTCCAAGCTGCGGAAAGGCACCCATAAGCGTACGCCTGGTCGAGCAGGCGACGCGGATCGACGTCCAGCGCACGAGAGAATGCGTCCGCCATCTGTGCAATGCGTCTAGGATCGAGACAAAGGTCGTCTCTGTCAGCCGGATCGTAGAACATATTGGCGGCGCCAAAGCCCACTTCACCGACCAGACCGACGGGATCTATCACCAGCCAGCCGCGACTGGAGAACATGATGTTTTCATGATGCAGATCGCCATGTAGCCCACGCAGTTCCGAGGCATTGCTCATCATTTGATCGGCTATAATCGCCGCGTGGACGTAGTCAGTTTGACAACCTGCGTTTTGATCATCGCGCGCCCGCTGAAACAAAGCTGCAAAGCGATCCCGGATCGGGAGAAGGGCAGAAGGCAGGGGTTCCTCAGATGCGGCATACAGCTTCGCCATTAGTTCCGCTGCAATTTCGGTCGCCTGGTAGTCGCCGTGCTCGGCAACGATGTGAGAGAGCATTCGCTCCCCGGCATATTCGAGCAACATCAGATTGTTCTCACGACCGAGCAACCGGACTGCTCCCCTCCCATTGCGCCATACCAGATAGTCGGCCCCGCGCAGTTCATCAGCAATGTCTTCTATAGGTTTCAATCCCTTGACGATTGCAGGAGTCCCGTCTGGCAATGAAACTTTCCAAACGAGGCTGGAAAAGGTGTCCGCAATGAGAACAGGTTGCGAAACGTGCCAATGAGCAGGAAAAACAGGCGGCATGAACATCAACCCCAAGTCAGAGGGTCCAATCGCAGATAGAAGGCAAGGCGTTCGCGGTCGGGGGCTTCGATCCCCAATACATTGAATAGGACAGCGAAGGCGCGCTCTGCTTCATCTGGCGCTGCCCAGTTCTCTTCGGCGTTAGCAATCATGAGTGCCAAATCGGCATAGCGATCTGCTGTTCCGAGCCGCCCAAGGTCGATCAGACCCGTGCATTGAAGAGTTTTAGGGTCCACCATGAAGTTCGGCATGCAGGGATCACCATGGCAAACAACCATATCGGTGCGCTCTTGGTCGAGCCGCACCGGTAGCTCTCGTTCGACACGAGCCAAAAGATCGAGCTGCGGCGTACTCTTGTCCTCGTCCGGTAAGAAGTCGGGATTGACGGCATTGCGGGACACCACATCAACGGCGCGTCCGAACATTCGCGACAGCCTGCGCTCAAACGGACATTGATCAACCGATAGGCTGTGAACAGCGCCAAGTTGCTGCCCCATTGACGGCCACGCTTTGAGCAAATCCGCTCCAGACAGATCAGCCGCCGGTACTCCCGGAATTGCCGTTATCACCAAGCATGCACCCTCCTGTTCCTCCTGCCAGTTGATCACCTCGGGGCAAGCCACACCTCGACCTTTGAGCCAAATGAGGCGGTCACGCTCTCCAGCGAGCTCACCGCGGCGGGAAGCAGGTGCGATTTTCGCGAAGGCATGCCCGTCACCACGTCGAAAAACAAAATCACCAGATTCTCCGCCTCTGACAGGCAACCAGTCAGAATGCGATTCACCAAAAAAAATATTAGTTCGATTCAATGGAGGTTCCTTCAGTTTTCTGATGAAGCGCGGAGGTGGCTCAACCTGCGAAAAGAAACGAGTTGCTACGTAAGTCCGAGAACATGCTTTCCATGGTCTCTGAGCTCGCCTTTGGGACCGACATATCGGTAGAGAGTGACGCGCTCGATGCCGAGTTCCTTGCAGAGATCGGAAACTGAAGTATCGCGCTGGGCCATGGCGGCTTGCGCGAGACGCACCTGAGCTTTGGTGAGCGCGAATTTTCGTCCGCCCTTGCGACCGCGCGCTCTCGCGGAGGCGAGACCCGCCATGGTGCGCTCTCGGATCAGATCCCGCTCGAACTCGGCCAAGGTGGCGAAGATTCCGAACACCATGCGACCGGACGCAGTCGTGGTGTCGATCTGAGCGCCCTTTCCAGTCAGAACCCGCAGGCCGATCTTGCGGTCTGACAGCTCCTTCACCGTGTTGACCAGATGGGCAAGCGATCGTCCGAGGCGATCGAGCTTCCAGACCACCAGCACATCGCCGTCACGCAATGACTTGAGGCAGGCAGTCAAGCCAGGGCGATCATCACGACCGCCGGAAGCAAGATCATCATAGATATTGTCCCGTTTGTCAACAGCGACTGAAAACTGATACAGCTTTCGTAGTGCCAGCGATTTAAAACTGATACACCACCGTCGCTGAACACGGCCAGTGTTCAGCCGATTTCTGCCACATCGCTCCCCCTCATCATCCCGGCCTGGCGCTGATGCTTCAGCCGGTAGCTTTCCCCGGCGATCGGCACGATGTGCGCATGGTGCAGCAGCCGGTCGAGCAAGGCCGCTGTCAAGGTCGTGTCCTGCGCAAACGTCATGTCCCACTGGCCGAACGAGAGGTTGCTGGTCACGATTAAACTACTGCGCTCATACAGCGCCGCGATCACCTGGAAGAACAGGTTGGCCTGTTCCCGGTTCATGGGCAGGTAGCCGATCTCGTCGATGATCAGCAGACGATATGCCTTGATTGCGCGATGCATTACTGCCTTCAGATTGTTCTGCGCATGCGCCGTCGTCAACGTCAGCATCAGATCGGCCGCCGTCGTGAAGCGCGTCTTGATGCCGGCCTGCGTGGCCTTGTAACCGAGTGCCATCGCCAGGTGCGTCTTGCCGACGCCGCTCGGTCCGACCAGTACAACGTTCTCATGCCGCTCGACGAAGCCCAACCCGGCCAGCTCCTCGATCTGGCTGCGCTTGACGCCCTTGGCGAAGTCGTAGTTGAACTCGTCCAGCGTTTTCACCACCGGGAACCCCGCCAGCCGGGTCATCGTGCCTTGCTTCCTCACGTTGCGTCCGGCGGCTTCTTCGCGCAGCAGATCCTCGAGGAAGTCGCTGTAGGCCATCTGCTCCCTGGCGGCCCTCTGGGTTGCGGCGCCATAGCCTTGAGCCACGAATGGCAGGTTCAAGCTCTCGCATAACGCCGCGATACGCTCATGCTGCAGGTTCATGCCGCCACCCCTTCCGATACCCGCACCAGCAGCGCGTCGTACACCTGCAGCGGATGCTGCAGCGGGGACGGTTGCGCGATCCGGCTCACCACTGCCGCCGGCCGCGGGGCTGACGGTGGGCCGGCCACTGGCTGTGGCCGAGCCGCGGCAATGTCGGCCCGCCATGGCGCCGGCAGCGCTTGCAAGTATTGCGCCTCCCGCTTCAGCGCGTCGGCGGGGCGCTCCCCGGTCGTGCCGTGGATGCGTGCATTGGCCACCTCGCGCAACCAGTGGGCTACTTCCGCGTTGGCGGTGACGACATCAAGCTTCTGCCCGCTTTGCGCCAGGCGGCTCGCCAGCGGCACATAGAACGAGCGGCGCAGATAGCCGTTGAAGCGCTCGACCTTGCCCTTGGTCTTGGCCCGGTACGGCTGGCACAGCTTGATGACGAAGCCGCTGTGTTTGGCGTAATCCAGGAAGCCGGCATGATAGCGGTGCTCGCCGTCGCCGTACGCATCGCGCTCCAGCACGACCGTCTTCATGTTGTCGTACAGGACCCGCCGGGTGACGCCGCCGAACGCGGCAAAAGCGCGTTCGTGGCAGGCGATCAGGGTGTCCACTTTCATGTTGCTGACGAACTCCACATAGCTGGCTCGGCTGAAGCCCAGGGTCGCGCAGAACGCGTGCAACGGCGCGTCGCCCTTGCGGAACTCGACCCAGTCCACCTGCAACTGCTCGCCCTCTGCCGTCTCGAAGCGCACCACCGGGTCGGCCGGAGGCGCTGGCCGCAGCGTCCGCATGAAGGCGCGCAACTGGCTCAGGCCGCCCTGGTAGCCCTGTGCCGCGATCTCGCGGTACAACACCGTCGCTGGAATCACATCGGGCTGCGCGGCCTGCTGGCGTTCCCGCAGGTACTGCTCGAACTGCGCCAGCTTCGTCTGGCGCTTCACCTTGCGCTCGTATTTCGGCACGCCCTCCAGAGCCAGATGCCGCCGTACCGTGTTCACCGCGCAGCCCACCTCGGCGGCGATCCGCCGCAGGCTTAGCCCATGCCTCTTCAGTACTTGAATTTCCACGTACACCTCGTTGGGTTTCAAGGCCGCTCCGCAAAGCGGCCATCTTCTCAAATCGGTGTATCAGTTTTCAATCGCTGCCTGTGTCAGTTTACAACCGCTGCTGACACCGTTCGACACCTGCGGCGCGCAAGGCGTCGTGCTGCAGGTCGAGAGACTGCGAGCCATCGGCTTTGGAGACGCGGGCATATCCGATCAGCATGTATCACAAACGTTGGTTTGAGGCGGCGCTTCGGCCACGATTGCATTGACCTCTGGAAATGTATCTCAACCAGCTTCATAAACAAAGCGTCTTGAACGCTATCAGATTTTGAAAAAGGAACATGTATGCCGCGTCGCGTCACTCTAACCGATCGGCAGAAAGACGCGCTGTTGCGCTTGCCGACTTCACAGACGGATTTGCTCAAGCACTATACGCTGAGTGATGAAGACCTTGGGCATATCAGGCTGCGTCGGCGCGCTCACAACAGGTTCGGCTTCGCCCTGCAATTGTGTGTCCTGCGCTATCCCGGCCGGGTGCTGGCTCCAGGCGAACTGATCCCTGCAGAGGTCATCGAATTTATCGGAGCGCAGCTTGGCCTGGGTGCCGACGATCTCGTAGACTATGCTGCCCGCGAGGAAACACGGCACGAGCATCTTGCCGAGTTACGGGGGCTCTACGGCTTCCGCACCTTCTCCGGACGTGGTGCGAGCGAGCTGAAGGAATGGTTGTTCCGAGAAGCCGAGATGGCGGTGTCGAACGAGGATATCGCCCGTCGCTTCGTAGCCGAGTGCCGACGCACCCGCACTGTCCTTCCCGCGACATCCACGATCGAGCGGCTTTGTGCCGCGGCTCTCGTCGATGCCGAGCGACGCATCGAGACGAGGATCGCCAGTCGGCTGCCTATGTCGATCCGAGAACAGTTGCTGGCATTGCTCGAGGAGACGGCTGATGATCGGGTGACCCGTTTTGTGTGGCTGCGCCAGTTCGAGCCTGGCTCGAACTCTTCGTCGGCCAACCGGCTGCTCGACCGGCTCGAATATCTGCAACGCATCGATCTCCCCGAGGATCTGCTTGCCGGCGTTCCTGCCCATCGGGTGACTCGTCTGCGCAGGCAGGGTGAACGGTATTATGCCGACGGCATGCGCGATCTCCCGGAGGACAGGCGGCTTGCGATCTTGGCTGTTTGCGTCTCGGAATGGCAGGCGATGTTGGCCGACGCAGTGGTCGAAACCCACGACCGGATCGTCGGCCGTCTCTACCGTGCTTCGGAGCGTATTTGCCATGCAAAGGTCGCAGACGAAGCGGGGGTGGTGCGTGACACCCTGAAATCCTTCGCCGAGATCGGGGGCGCCCTGGTCGATGCACAGGATGATGGCCAGCCGCTGGGCGATGTCATCGCGAGTGGGTCAGGGTGGGACGGCTTAAAAACCCTTGTTGCAATGGCAACCAGGCTGACCGCCACCATGGCCGACGATCCGCTCAATCATGTGCTCGACGGTTATCACCGCTTCCGCCGATACGCTCCACGCATGTTGCGCCTGCTCGATCTGCGAGCTGCGCCCGTTGCACTGCCGCTTCTGGAAGCGGTGACGGCCCTTCGTACCGGTTTGAACGATGCCGCGATGACCAGCTTCTTGCGGCCCAGCTCGAAATGGCATCGCCACCTTCGGGCCCAGAGGGCTGGCGACGCTCGCCTATGGGAGATCGCGGTGCTGTTCCATCTGCGCGATGCGTTCCGCTCCGGAGATGTCTGGCTTACTAGGTCCCGGCGCTATGGCGATCTGAAACACGCACTCGTTCCGGCACAATCCATCGCGGAAGGCGGTCGTCTCGCTGTGCCATTGCGGCCGGAGGAATGGCTGGCAGACCGGCAAGCTCGCCTCGACATGCGGTTGCGCGAGCTTGGCCGTGCCGCTCGCGCAGGCACGATCCCGGGCGGGTCGATTGAAAACGGCGTTCTGCATATCGAGAAACTCGAAGCCGCCGCGCCGACAGGCGCCGAAGATCTGGTGCTCGATCTCTACAAGCAGATCCCGCCCACGCGCATCACCGATCTCCTGCTGGAGGTGGATGCGGCGACCGGCTTCACCGAAGCGTTCACCCATCTGCGCACAGGAGCACCCTGCGCTGACCGGATCGGGCTAATGAACGTTATCTTGGCGGAAGGGATCAACCTCGGCTTGCGCAAAATGGCGGATGCGACAAACACCCACACCTTCTGGGAATTGATCCGCATTGGACGGTGGCATGTCGAGGGCGAAGCCTATGACCGGGCGCTGGCCATGGTGGTCGAGGCACAGGCAGCGTTACCCATGGCCCGGTTCTGGGGCATGGGCACGTCGGCTTCGAGCGACGGACAGTTCTTCGTCGCTACAGAGCAAGGTGAGGCCATGAACCTGGTCAACGCGAAATATGGCAATACCCCGGGCCTGAAAGCCTATAGCCACGTCTCCGACCAATATGCGCCGTTCGCAACCCAGGTGATTCCTGCAACGGCAAGCGAAGCGCCTTACATCCTCGATGGCCTGCTGATGAACGATGCTGGACGCCATATCCGCGAGCAGTTCACCGACACGGGCGGCTTCACCGATCACGTCTTTGCCGCATGTGCCATTCTCGGCTACCGGTTCGCTCCGCGCATCCGCGACCTGCCATCCAAACGGCTCTACGCGTTCAATCCGTCGGCCGCCCCGGCGCACCTGCGAGCGTTGATCGGCGGAAAGGTCAACCAAGCCATGATCGAGCGCAATTGGCCCGACATCCTGCGCATCGCCGCCACCATTGCTGCCGGGACCGTCGCGCCAAGCCAGATTCTGCGGAAACTCGCCTCCTATCCGCGGCAGAACGAGCTCGCGACAGCCCTGCGGGAAGTCGGTCGCGTCGAGCGCACCCTGTTCATGATCGACTGGATTCTGGATGCCGAACTCCAACGGCGTGCCCAGATCGGGCTCAACAAAGGCGAAGCTCATCATGCGCTGAAGCGGGCAATCAGCTTCCACCGCCGCGGTGAAATCCGCGACCGTTCCGCCGAAGGCCAGCATTACCGCATCGCCGGCATGAATCTGCTCGCCGCCATCATCATCTTCTGGAACACCATGAAGCTCGGCGAGGTCGTTGCAAACCAGAAACGCGATGGAAAGCTGCTATCGCCCGATCTCTTGGCCCATGTTTCGCCGCTCGGATGGGAACACATCAATCTCACCGGAGAATATCGCTGGCCAAAGCCTTAGCGTAGGATTCCGCCCCCTCCCGCAAACGACCCCTTTTCGGTCTCTAAGCTTTTTTGAAGGGAAAATCATCGACTCAGATCCCTATTTGCAACAGTGCCCTTTAAAATGACATTTTTGTCATCTACGATCACTCTGAAATTTATAAGATTAGTTATTTCAATCAATGGTAGTGAACTGAATAGATAAGACCGTTATGGGTTGAAGATAAGCTAAAAACCGGTGACTACCTTTATGTATAATGCCTCATGATGCGATTTTACTGTTCTGATTGTCGTAAGTTGACAGTCCAGTAGAAACTTTATTGCTCAGCTACAAAAGATAAATGCAGTAATGTTAAATTTCCTCAATTCCCTTATTTTGAAATTCTCTTATTCAATACCCACGACAGTGGTTATATAGCCTGTTGTTAATAGAATTGATAGACCTAATAACATCTCAAATAAAATGGCATGACTAAGGTGTTTAGCGAATTTAGGATGTTGAAGACGCGGGGTGAAATACCATTTGTTGAAGGCAGCTAAAAGTAGAATACTTATAACAAAAAACATTTTAACCATGAAACCATAGCCATATGCAGTATTGATTAAGGTATTAAAATCTTTAATTAAAAGAAGAGCTACACTAGCGCCACAGGCGATTAATATCCCAACAATGAAAGCA